>CAZAXM010000022.1:0-17112 GCA_964489095.1 uncultured Ruminiclostridium sp.
ACCAGAATCAAAAACCGTCAGAATGCACTAAAAAGCATTTCGCAAATCGACTTATTATGTCATTTTTTTCATCAACATCTTAAGCTTTTCTGCATTTTCGTCCCTTTCGCCGAAAAGCTTCTTGACTATACGCACCAGCCACATAACAGGCAGCAGCAGCGGCGCTTTTTTCAGTATCGGATACTGTCCGCACATAAATTTGTACGGCGGGAAAAGCTTAACGAAAATATAGCCGGCTTTTCCGTTTTTCTCTATGCTTTTTTTCGTGCTGTTTATCGCGGAATTTTTCATTGTCCCGTGCGTTCCGCTTTCAAAAATATACCGCTCCGTTTCGCTTGACTGTTCGGTTTTCGGCGCGTCCCCGAACCATACATCCGAAAGCTCTAAAAGCCGCTGCGCCGTTTCCGCTTTTCCGGCTGCACCTAAAAGCGCCAGAACATCGTCTGTCCGCGCCGCCTGGGGAGAATGCGTATAAACTCGGATATCGGCTATCGTTCTTATTCCTGTTCCGCCGTCCTCGAAATGCGTTATAGCGTGAGCGAGAAGGTGCGCGAAAAACGCCTCCTCGGTAAGCTCGTATCCCGCCCCTTCGCTTTTTTTACACATTTCCCAGGGGTTCGCGAAAATCCCACCAAATTCCGCGCCGCGCTCCCCGAAAAGCGAACGGTGGATCTCAACGTTCATAACAGGCGGCATATAGTAAATATCGTGGATCCCGTGTCCGTATTCCTCGCAGGTATATCCCAGCGCAAGCATTATACTCCACACTTTTTCCGCGTTTTCCCCGTCAATAAACAGGTCGATATCCGACATCGTTCTCATATCGCTCTGTGGGTAAAGCTGTTTTAAACGACAGCCTTTAAGCGCAATAAATCGTATTCCCGCCGCCGCGAAACTATCCCCTATCCGCTCCGCTTCCATCTGCTGGGTAATATCGCGGACTATCGCCTTGTCACGGGATTGCCGCCATTCGTCATACAGCTCGCCGTCAAGCGCGGTTTTCGTTTTTTCAAGTGCATAAAGCGCGATCCCGCTTACGCTATGATACTCGGCAAGCGCAAAAAGCTGTTTCGGGTCGCATTCTTTCGGCATCTCGCCCGCCGTTTCTCCGTTCAGCTCTGCTTTTAAAAGCTCTATTAAATACCGCTTTTCGTTCACTCTATAACACCGTCCTTTAACGTCAGCTTTTTATTGCAGATTTTAAGCGCGGCAGGACGGTGGGTTACGATAAGAACCGTCTTACCCGCTAATTCCGAAATGTTCCGCAAAAGCCGCGATTCCGTTTCTTCATCAAGCGCGGAAGTCGCCTCGTCAAGCAGCAGTATCCCCGCGCCGCTATATATTGCGCGTGCGACCGCAAGCCTTTGCGCCTGACCCTCGGAAAGACCCGCGCCGTTTTCGCCGATCACTGCGTCAAGTCCG
This sequence comes from uncultured Ruminiclostridium sp., assembly GCA_964489095.1. Lineage (GTDB taxonomy): Bacteria > Bacillota > Clostridia > Oscillospirales > Ruminococcaceae > Ruminiclostridium_E. The sequence continues at coordinate 1,423 of CAZAXM010000022.1, forward strand.
CCGCGAAGCTCCGTTATAAGCTCTTCCGCGCAGGCTGTTCTGAGCGCCGCTATTATCCGCTCGTCATCAGGCTTTTCCTCGAAAAACGAAACGTTCTCGCGAACTGTCCCCGAAAAAAGGCAGTTTCCCTGCGGAACATACGCGATACAGCTTCGGCTTTCAAGTCCCGCCGAGTATGCACTGCTGTCCGACCTGAATACGATACCGCCCGTTTTCGGTCTGTACGCGCCTAAAAGGAGCATAAAAAGCGTGGATTTTCCGCCGCCCGAAATGCCCGTAAGCGCGGTAACGCTGCCCTTTTTCAGGCAGAAATCCGCGCGGGTAATAACGTCGCCTGTACCGTAGGAAAAGCTTAAGCCGCTTACGCTAAGCTCTTTAAAGTCCTCGTAGCGCAGCGTTTTTTCAGCCTTTTTCTCCCCCGCCATCGAGAGCATTTCCATTACCCGCTCCGCCGAGGCGACTGCCGAATAATACTGCGGGATAAGCCCCGAAAGTCCCGCGAATGGCGTTTGAAGCTGGTTTACAAGCTGTAAAACAGCCGTTAGCGTTCCATAGGTCATTCCGCCCGAAAAAATCCCGAACGCCCCCCAGACCAGCGCAAGCACATACCCCGCCTGAAATATAAGGCTGAACCCCGCGTTAGCGGCTATACTATAACCGCGCCGCTTCATTCTTACGCGAAAATGGTCGAGCTGATTGGCTTTATTACGCGCTTCAACACGCTCCTCCGCGCCGAAAACCTTTATGACTGCGGTTTTTTCAAGGGTTTCCTGAAAAAAAGCGCGGACTGTTCCCTCTTTTTCCTGAACAGTTTTGTGCAGGCTTTTCAGCCGTGAACGCATGAGCCGCGTAACCGCGAATACAGCCAAACCTGCAAGAATAAACGCAGCTGAAAAATACGGTTCGAGAATTATCATTACCGCCGCCGCGCAGATAAGCTGGGTAAGCATATTTACCGCCGATGGAACTATCGCGATAAGCCCGTCCGCGCAGATCCTTATATCCGAAAACATCCGGTTTAAAAGCTCGCCGCTGTGATATTTTTTCATCTCGGAAAGCTCCGAGGAAAGGAGTGCGCTAAGAGCCTCGCCGCGGAGCTCCATTTCCGTTTTCGCGCGCAGCCGTTCCGAAAGGCTGTTACAAAAAAGACGGAGAAAGAGCTGTAACACGACGACTGCACCCAAAAAAAACGCGTAGGTCATTATCCCGCTGCGCGCGCCGCTTATTGCGCTGTCGATAATTTCGCGGCACAGAAGCGCGAAGGCTGTCCCCGAAGCGGCGAAAACCGCGTTTTCGAGAATAATCGCTGAGATCCCCGCGCGTTTCCCGCACGAAAGCGCAAGAAACCACGAAGGTGCCGCTTTATCAGAGCTGTTTTTTTGCATAAAATGTCCCCCGAAGTCTGAAAAATACCCTGCGTATAAAAAAACTTTTCCATAAGATTTTGTACAGGCGGTAAAAGATATTTCTTTCGCCGACCGCCTTACCGCCGCGCGTTACCCGAACCGCTTTTCCGATCACCTGGGCGGGAAGTATTCCGTATTCCTTTTCGAGCTGGTTATCCCCGCACATTACGAATGTGCCGTCCTTTTCGGCGACGATCCTATGTAAAACAAAAGAGCCGTCCGCGCGGCGGTAAAAAGCTATATCGCCAACCGAAAGGCTCTCCGATTTGATAAGCGTAACGCTGTCACGCCCCTCTGCGATAAGGGGCAGCATACTTGTTCCGCGGGGAAAAAGCGTAAACTCGCCGCCGCTTTCGAGGACCTCGGTTATTAAGCCGATATGCTCCGAAAGCCGGAATGTTTCCTGTTCAGGCAAGAAGCTCCGCCTCCTTCAGCTTTTGAACAAATGCCGAAACGTCCGCGCGTGCCTGTTCCGCGGAAAGCTCGTATTCACTAAGAAGCGCGTCACAAAGTTCCTCCTCGGTTTTTTCAGCAGCAAGCCTTTCCCAGAGGAATTTTCCCGTTTCGTTAAGGCGTATGATCCCGCTGAAACTGCGGCTTGCCGCGCCTACCGCGACAACAACGTTCTGACCGCTGACATTCCGCAATATAAATCCGCTTTTTATTTTCATTTACTCTACCTCGCATAGCACCGTTTTCATTGATACCATTATTATATAACAATCCCCGTGAAAAGTCAATGCCGCCATTTTTCATAGAATGCCAGCAAAATAGCCAAAAAAGCCGTGTCGGGTTAGTATGCAACGGAGAAAGTGTCGTTAATCGCTTGACATTTATATTTTTTTAATGTACAATCAAAAATGGATTGGTTTCACAGACGTGAAAAAGGATTACATATATTCAGGAGGTTTACTTATGAAATTTAAACGAATGGCGTCAGCCGTTATGGCAACTGTTATGGCTGTTACTTCAGCGGTTGTTTGCGAGGTTACGGCGAGCGCGCAGCCGATCGGCTTTGGTGCTTCCGTGTCCGGCACTTGGGAACAGGCAGACTTTGTAAACAGTTCTTCCACCGAAATGGCAAACGTTGATATTTCTAACGTTACATCTGTAACATTCAATGCTATAGCATATGACCTTAATTATGGCTGGAACAACGGACAGTTTTATGTTGATGGCGCGTCATGGGTTACAAAGTCATTTGGCGGAACAAGTTCTAGTGTTGATGTGACAATTGACGATCCGAGCGCATTTTCTGTAACGACTGATTTTGCAGCTAAAGACGATGGAACCTGGGCTCTTGGCTGGGGAACAAATACCGCAGCAGGCGCATTTGCAATTGAATCAATAGAATTTTATAACGGAACGACAAAAATCGGTACCTGGGCAAATAATGCATGGTATAACGACAATACAAATGTTTTTGTACTCAATGGTTTTGGTGCTTCCGTATCCGGCACCTGGGAACAAGCAGACTTTGTAAACAGTTCTTCCACAGAAATGGCAAACGTTGATATTTCTAACGTTACATCTGTAACATTCAATGCTATAGCATATGACCTTAATTATGGCTGGAACAACGGACAGTTTTATGTTGATGGCGCGTCATGGGTTACAAAGTCATTTGGCGGAACAAGTTCTAGTGTTGATGTGACAATTGACGATCCGAGCGCATTTTCTGTAACGACTGATTTTGCAGCTAAAGACGATGGAACCTGGGCTCTTGGCTGGGGAACAAATACCGCAGCAGGCGCATTTGCAATTGAATCAATAGAGTTTTATGCAGGAGCAAACCAACTTGGTATCTGGACAAACGGCGTTTGGATCGGAAAAGATGTCGCTGTAACAGACGTAACCCTCGATAAGACGACTTTTACTCTTGAAGAGGGCAAAACCGCTGCCCTTACAGCTACTGTTACTCCCGATAACGCTACCGATAAGACTGTAACCTGGTCTTCCGACGCTACCGATGTTGCAACTGTTGACAGCGCAACCGGTACAATTACCGCGGTTAAGGCAGGCACGGCTAATATCACCGCTAAGGCCGGCGGTAAGACAGCAACTTGCGCAGTTACCGTAACACCTGTTCCTGTAAAGACAGTTACTATTGATAAGCCCTCTCAGACCACTTATAAGGTTGGCGACACCGCAACACTTACAGCAAGCGTAAACTCTGACGCTACCGTTACCGATAAGGATATTGTTTGGAGCAGCTCCGATGATACTGTTGCAGCAATTGACGAAACAACAGGCGCGGTTGAATTTAAGGCAGAAGGCACTATTACTATTACAGCAGCTTACAAGTCCGACAAGACCATCAAGGATACTATAACCCTCGCTGTTACAAACGACGAGATACCTGTATCGGCAGTAACGATCAAACGTACCGGAAAGAACATCTACACAGTCGGCGATTCCTTAACGCTTACGGCTAACGTAAACTCTGACGCTACCGTTGCCGATAAGGATATCGTTTGGAGCAGCTCTGACGAGTCTATCGCGACAATTGACGAAAATACCGGCGCAGTAACTTTCATCACCAACGGTCACATTACATTCACCGCTTCCTACAAGTCGGACACCACCATTTCCGACAGCGTTGATATCACAGTTTTAGCAGCGGACTATGTTGAATCGGTAATCGAGTACAACAAGACTGCGACAACTCCTACAAAGATCATAATTGGCAATTCCGACAGCGTGGCTTATGTAATGGCTATTTCCAAGGCTGACGCAGAAGCGAGCAGCAGCGTAGAGGTTACTATAACAGCTGACGGAAGAACATATACAAAGACCATAACAACTGTATACAAGCAGTTCAAGTATAGTGATAACAACGGCGCGAAGTACATTGAAACAGGCGCAGCCGACACTTACTTCGTAATCGTAAAAGTCAAGGGAACCACCACTGTAAACAGCTTATCCGCAACTATGGAGCTTGTAAAGTAAGAAACGGAGGACAGATCGATGAAAAAAGCTTATATCGCGCCTGAAATTGAGATTAAGGCGTTTTCTACCGAAGATATTATAACAGCGAGCGGCGCAGGCACAAGTCCCACGGGATTAACCATGATTGACAACGACGTGCTTGACATATCACACGCTCCTGAGGAGAACAAAATTACGATCGGCTAAAGAATACTTAGAAAGGGACTGTTTATCGGCAGTCCCTTTTTTCGAGGTGAACATGAAAAAGAGCTACAAGATCTGCGGGATAGGCGTAAGCTGCGATTTTCGCTATCCGATGATGATAAGCCGCGCGGAAAAGTACGCGGCGGACGTAACCGAAGCTGAACTTGAAGTTAAGCATTATCCCGAACAGCTTGACAGGCTGAAAAAAGCCGAGGCTTCGCTGACGTATGACGACTGTGAAACGATAGACACGGCGCGGCAGTTTTACTTGCAGCTGCTCCGTCACGGAGGATTTATGCTGCATTCGAGCGCGGTGGTTCTGAACGGCGAAGCATACCTTTTTTCCGCGCCTAGCGGAACAGGAAAGTCCACCCACACCGAACAATGGCTGAATCTTTTCGGCGAACGCGCGAAAATTCTGAACGACGACAAGCCCGCTATAATGCTTCGCGAGAAAATTACAGCGTGCGGAACGCCGTGGAGCGGAAAGAGCGACCTTAACCTAAATCTTGAAGTGCCGCTTCGCGGAATCTGTGTGCTTGAACGCAGCGCGGAGAACTTTATTGAACCGATGCCCGCAGACAGCGTGGTATTTTCGCTTCTCGACCAGACGCTGCGCCCCGAAAGTGAAGAAGAAATGACGCTTTTACTGGATATGCTTGACCGGACAGCACGGGAGATACCCGTATGGCGAATGGGCTGCAATATCTCAACCGAGGCGGCGGAAATGGCGCACTCGGCGATGTCCGGAAAGGAAAGCGGCTGCCTCCGTGAGGGGGCGCGCCCGCAGTAATCGGAAAGCCCGTCGCTTGCCCCCTCCGTCGGCAGCCGCCGCGCCTTTCTATAACCTCCTGCGCTCCCCCGCCCCGCGAAACGGCGCGCCCCCGGAAAATCCTGCAAAATGAACAAAAAAGCTTGCTTTTGTGCAAAAAATATGATACAATAAAAGAGTAACAATAGCACCTGACAGAAAGGTTTTCTGACTGAAAGGCGACAATAGATCAACGGGAAAGCTCCCGTTTTTTGCCGCGCCTTTCAGGTGCGGTTTTTTATTGGAGGTAACGGACGATGAAAACGAGAGTCGCGGTGATGTCCATTATAGTGGAAAACGACAGCTCGGTCGGACAGCTTAACGAGCTGCTCCACGAAAACGGGAAATATATTATCGGTCGAATGGGAATACCGTACCGCCCGCACGGAATAAATATCGTGTCGATCGCACTCGACGCGCCGCAGGACAGTATCGCAGCGCTTGCGGGAAAAATCGGCGCACTCAGCGGTATAAGCGTTAAAACAGCCTATTCAAATGTGGTGATCGAAAATGACAGGACTGATTAAAAAACTCCGCGATACGGGCAAGCTTGAGCTGTCCGAGTATGAGGAGCTGATAAAAGCTGCCGATAATAAACAGCTTGCCGATTTTGCAGCCGAACAGGCACGCTGCGCGCGTGAACCTTTCTATGGAAAAAATGTATTTACACGCGGACTTATCGAGGTCGGAAACGTCTGTAAAAACGACTGCCTTTACTGCGGAATACGCCGCTCAAACCACGCCTGCGAACGCTATGTCCTTTCCGAAGATGAAATTATGGACTGCTGCCGCGAGGGATATTCTTTGGGATTCAGAACATTTGTTCTCCAAAGCGGCGAGGGCGCGCTCCCGCTCGATACCGTACTGCGAATCGTCAGCACGATCCGCGGGAAATACGAGGACTGTGCAATAACTCTCTCCCTCGGCGAATATCCGCGCGAGGCTTACGAAAAAATGTACGCGGCGGGCGCAAACCGCTACCTGCTGCGGCACGAAACTGCTGATAAAGAACACTACGAAAAGCTCCACCCCGCTTCTATGTCATTCGAGAAGCGTATGAAGTGCCTTAGCGACCTGAAAGAGATCGGATTTCAGGTCGGCTGCGGGTTTATGGTCGGTTCGCCGTTCCAGACCACGAAAACCCTCGCTAAGGATTTGAAATTTATCGAGGAATTTCAGCCGGATATGTGCGGGATAGGTCCGTTCGTGCCGCAAAAGGATACGCCGCTCGGAAGTTTCCCGCCAGGAACAGCTGAGCTTACCGTTTTCCTGCTGTCGCTCATTCGCCTTATCCGCCCGAATATCCTCCTCCCCGCAACAACCGCCCTCGGAACAGTTGACCCGCGCGGCAGAGAAAAGGGAGTTTTAGCGGGCGCAAATGTCGTAATGCCAAATCTTTCACCAGTTTCGGTGAGAAAAAAATATGAACTATACGATAATAAAATCTGTACAGGCGAAGAATCTGCCCAGTGCAGAAGCTGCCTTTCAGAACGAATGAAATCAATAGGTTATAACCTTGTCACGAACAGGGGTGACATAAATCTGCGGGAAAGAATAATCTGACCACAAAGAAAGGACTTTTTACTATGAGCAACTACAACCCTAAATCACTGCGCGCTGAGGAATTTATTTCCGACAGCGAAATCCTCGAAACCTTAGCCTACGCCGAGGAAAACAAAAATAACGTCGAGCTTATCGACGCGCTGCTTGAAAAGGCGCGCCCGAAAAAAAACGGTAACGCCGTAACCTGCGCGGGTCTTACCCACCGCGAAGCTTCGGTGCTGCTCGCTTGTGACATTCCCGAAAAGGTTGAGGAAATGTATAAACTCGCACAGGAAATCAAGCTCGCATTCTACGGAAACCGTATCGTTATGTTCGCGCCGCTTTATCTTTCAAATTACTGCGTGAACGGCTGCGTATACTGTCCCTACCATATGAAAAACAAGCATATCGCACGTAAAAAATTGACCCAGGAAGAGGTCCGCGCAGAGGTTATCGCGCTCCAGGATATGGGGCACAAGCGGCTCGCTATCGAGGCGGGCGAGGATCCGAAGATGAACCCGATCGAGTACATTCTCGAATGTATCAACACTATCTATTCCGTTCACCACAAGAACGGCGATATCCGACGCGTAAATGTAAATATCGCCGCGACAACTGTCGAAAACTATCGCAAGTTAAAAGAAGCGGGGATAGGCACTTATATCCTCTTTCAGGAAACCTACAACAAGGAAAGCTATCTCGAACTCCACCCGACAGGCCCCAAGCACGATTACGACTACCATACCGAGGCAATGGACCGCGCGATGGACGGCGGCATTGACGACGTTGGTCTTGGCGTGCTGTTCGGACTTGAAAGCTACCGTTACGAATTTGCGGGACTGCTTATGCACGCGGAACATCTCGAAGCCGTTCACGGCGTAGGTCCTCACACGATAAGCGTTCCGCGTATCAAGCACGCGGACGATATCGACCCGAGCGTTTTTGACAACAGCCTTTCCGACGACCTTTTCGCGAAAATTATCGCGTGCATCAGAATTGCCGTTCCATATACGGGAATGATTATTTCAACACGCGAGAGCGAGGCTGTCCGCGGACGTGTTCTCGATCTCGGTGTTTCTCAGATAAGCGGCGCTTCCAGAACATCTGTCGGCGGTTACTGCGAAAAGGAACGCCCCCACGATTCCGAACAGTTCGACGTTTCCGACCAGAGAACCCTTGACGAGGTCGTTCACTGGCTTATGAGCACAAATCATATCCCCTCTTTCTGTACAGCCTGCTACCGCGAAGGGCGCACGGGCGACCGCTTTATGAGCCTGTGTAAAACGGGGCAGATTCAGAACTGCTGCCACCCGAACGCGCTTATGACATTAACGGAATATCTTGTCGATTACGCTTCCGATGAAACGAAGCAGGACGGATTCGCTATGGTAGAGCGCGAACTTGAAAAAATCCCGAATGAAAACGCGCGCAGGGTTGCCCGCGAACATATCGAGGATATAAAGAACTCAAACCGCCGCGATTTCCGCTTCTGAGGAGGAAAAAATGGGACTTAATGAAACCGTATCGGGCGAAAGACTTCATATAGGCTTTTTCGGACTGAGAAACGCGGGAAAATCGAGCCTTGTGAACGCAGTTACGGGACAGAATTTGTCGCTCGTTTCGGAAATTAAAGGAACAACAACCGACCCCGTTAAAAAGGCTATGGAACTTCTCCCGCTCGGACCTGTCGTAATTATTGACACCCCCGGCATTGACGACGAGGGCGAGCTGGGTGAGATGCGCGTTTCCCGCGCTATGGATATGCTCGGAAAAACGGATATTGCGGTGCTTGTTTCGGAAGCGGGACGCGAAATTCTTTCCGACGAGCGTGAGCTTATTAACGGCTTTACCGCGCGGAAAATTCCGTATATAATCGCGCGGACAAAATCCGATTTATTAGAAAATGTTCCCGAAAAATCGGAACACGAAATCTACGTCAGCGCCAAAACCAACACGGGAATAGCTGAACTCAAAAGCCTGCTCGGTTCGCTTTCCGGCAAAGCGGCGAGCGAACGTGTGCTTGTACAGGATCTTCTTGAGCCGAACGATATTGTTGTTTTAGTAACGCCTATCGACTCAGCCGCGCCGAAAGGTCGGCTTATCCTCCCGCAGCAGCAGACTATCCGCGACATTCTCGACGCGGGCGCGATAAATATTGTCGTAAAGGAAACGGAACTTGAACAGGCGCTTAAATCGCTCAATCAGCCGCCGAAAATGGTTATTACCGATTCGCAGGCTTTCGGAAAAGTGAACAAAATCGTTCCCAAAAATATTCTTTTAACCTCTTTTTCGATACTTTTTGCACGTTACAAGGGCGAACTTGAAACGGCTGTCCGCGGCGCGGCGGCTCTTGATAAACTCAGAAGCGGCGACAGGCTTCTTATCGCCGAGGGGTGTACTCACCACCGCCAATGCGGCGATATCGGAACAGTAAAACTGCCCGGCTGGCTGAAAAAATATGCCGGAGGCGAAATCGAGTTTGATTTTTCGTCCGGCGGCGATTTCCCGAATGACCTTTCGCAGTACGCGGCAATTGTGCATTGCGGCGCGTGTATGCTGACCGAGCGGGAAATGCACTCGCGGCTTGAAGCTGCCGAAAAAGCGGGAATACCCATAACGAATTACGGGATCGCGATCGCGCATACTCACGGAATATTAAAACGGTCACTTTCGCCGTTTCCGGATATTGCGAAACTCCTGTAAAATGTAAAAATAAAAATACCCCCTGCGGCTGAAAATACCGCAGGGGGCTGCTTTATCTCTTCATTCCGAGCATAACGTCGATTATTCCGTCCAGGAGAAGCTTATTGTCGTTCGACAACTCCGCAACTTTATCGCAGATACGTTTATCGACCGCCGCGTCTTTTTCCGTCCCCGACAGAAAATAGTCAGGTGTAGTCTGTAAAGCTTCACAAAGCCGCATAATAAGTTCAAGGCTGGGCGCGGAACGCCCCGTTTCGAGGTTTGAGATATATTTATAATTAACGTCAATCATTTCGCAGAGTTCATACTGTTTTAGTCCAAGCTCCTTGCGCCGTTTAGCAATTCTCTTTCCGATTTCGCAATAGTCTATGCTCATTTATACCACCTCATTAAGACCGTTTAAAGCTTCCTGAAATATATAATAACAGCTAAAACTTAAAAGCGAAACTGCCCAAAAGATAGAAAAACTGCTTGACAGCAAGAAAAAACCGTGTTATAATGAGATAAATTAAACTTCGTACTGTATTTTACGGAGAATAAATTCAGGAGGAACAAAAATGTCAGGGTTTAAAAGGATCAGATTGATAAGCGCGGCTCTTGCGCTAAGTATGACAATGACGGCGATTTCATTCACCGCATCGGCGGAATCGTCACCCGCGGAAGCTCAGGGCACTGAAATTTCAGCCGAAAGCACATCATCAACGCTAAGATGGCCCGTTCCGGGATTTCTGGGACTTTCACAGGGCTATACAGGCGAGGGCAAGCACGCGGGAATAGACATCTGCGGTTCAGGTATTCGCGGAGCAACCGTTGTATCGGCTTGCGCGGGAACTGTTTATAAGGTTTATAAGTGTACCCATGTACGATGCAAAAGCTGTAGCTCAAATAACTGCGGCGGTATGGACTGCGATGGCTTCGGAACAGGCGTTATTATCAGAGGCTTTGACGGCAGATACTATCAGTACGCACACATGACACCCGGCAGCATTCCGTCCAATATTTATAAGGGCGCGACCGTTACCGCAGGACAGACTCTCGGAACAGTCGGCGATTCAGGCGTCGCAACAGGTCCGCATCTGCACTTTCAGATTTGCTTGAAGGACGGCTGGCACGGCACGGTAAATCCCAGCAACGAGATTTACGATACACATTCCCATTCGTTCCGCAAAACGGGAACCCTCTTTTCGTCCTGCACCGAAGACGGTTATGAAAGATACGCCTGCAGCTGCGGCGAATCTTATACTCAGACCTTACCCGCAACAGGACACAATTACGCTGCGGCAACTATCGCACCGACAATGACAAGCGCAGGATATATCAGATATACTTGCAGCACATGCTCGGACAGCTATATCGGCGAAGAAGTACCTGTACCGACAATCAGCGCGGACGGCTGGTATTATACAGACGTTCTCCCTTCCGATATTTCCTCATACGGAAACGAAATTGAATACTGCAATTTCTACGAAACAACAGCCGCTTCATCGCCGGGAAATGATTGGACATACACCGGCGTCGCTGTTGACGAGTGGGTAAACGTCGGCGACGGCTACGAATCAAACGTTGCATTAGAAACGTCGGATTCGCGAATTCTTTTAGATACGTTTTATTTCCACTATTGCTCAGCAACAACAGGCACGGTTGTAAACTACGAAGCAGATTCGACTTATGTACACGGCGATATGGTCGATATCGACGCTGTTAATGTCGAAAGAACGGGATATGACGGAAATATTCCTTATTACGTTCTGACCTGGAAAAGCGACGGAAGCAGAGTATACTGCAGCTCAGGAAAAACCTGCGACGGTTCATACGGTACACACGGTAACAGAAGCTACGCCTGGTACAGAAAATACTGGTATCAGGACAGACAGCATATAGTAAAATATACTTATAGCAAAAATTCAGGCTGGACTGACTACGCTGACAGCAGCGCAAATAAGACGACTTACAGATTTAAGCTTGCAAATGCCGTTCCCACAAACGTTAAAGCTGCGGCTTCAAGCAAGCAGATCACCCTCTCCTGGAACGCAGTCAACGGCGCAACGGGTTACATAGTAAAAAGCGCGGACGGAAAAATCCAATACACACCAAGCGCGATCAAAAACACCTCCTACACCGTTACAGGCTTAAAGAACGGCAAACAATATAAATTTAAGGTTTATGCCTGCGTAGGCGGAAAATGGTACGGCTCGTCCCAAATCAGCAAAACCCCGACAGGCGCACCGCAGAATGTCAAGGCAACAGCAAGCAACAAGAAAATCAAACTGACTTGGAATAAAGTCAGCGGTGCAACAGGATACATAGTAAAAAGTGCAGACGGTAAAACCCAGTACACAAAATCATCTATCACATCAAACTCCTACACCGTTACAGGCTTAAAGAACGGAACACAGTATAAATTCAAAGTTTACGCGTACAGTGACGGAAAATGGTTCGGTTCTTCGACAGTTTCCAAAACCCCGACCGGCGCACCGCAGAATGTAAAAGCGACAGCGGGAAGCAAGAAAATCACGCTCTCCTGGGACAAGGTTGACGGCGCGGCAGGATACGTTATAAAGAGCGCGGACGGAAAAACCCAGTACACAAACTCCATTAACTCAACCTCCTACACTATATCAGGTCTTAAGGGGGGCAAGCAGTACAAGTTCAAGGTATATGCATACGTTGACGGAAAATGGTACGCTTCGGCAACAAAAACAAAGTCTGCCAAGGCATAAAAACGCATAAATAACAGCAAGGCGGCTGCCGTTTTTTACACGGCAGCTGCTTTTTTTGCATAGTTTACGTTTTTTTGCACGCCCCATCCTCCTGCGTTTTTTACCGAACATTGCATTTTTTGCACATTTTATACAAAAATCTGCACAAACAGACTTTTTCAACCGAAAATGATCACGCGGCGAATTTCGGCACATTTTCGCAGATTTCCGCTTTATTATGCGGATTTTCAACATTTTGCCGTTCAAACTATCTTAAACAGCAAAACGGTGGAGAAATCTGAAAAACAAGTCTAACTAATAGTGCCGCTTTTGGCTTGACAACAGGGATAAAGCGTGTTATAATGAACCAAATTAGAGAAATTACACTTATTTGTGGAAAGCTGCCAAAAATTATCCACAGCAAGGTAATCCTTTCTAATTGCATAGGTTTGAGAGACTGATTATCCAGTCGTCTTAAAGTAACATTATAGGAGGAATTATTATGAAAAGATGTCCTTTTTGTGCAGAGGAAATCAAGGACGAAGCAGTATTCTGCCGCTTTTGCGGGAAAAGTCTTAACGGAGCCCCCGCCCAGAGCCGGACTATAAGCCAGCCTGCTGTGTCCGACGAAGAAAAAAATCTGTCGAGGAAATGGGTAGCAATTATTTTAGCGGCAATTATGATGATAAGCATTTTTGTCCCCGTTTTTGTATTTCCGGCACTCAAAAAAACCGAAGATACCATAAACTACTGGGGCGGAGCGTTCACGGGAAACAGCAACATTTCAGATCTGGACGCAGAGTTGTCGCCGATCGACTTTGGAAGCGCTTTCGGAACATGGCTCGACCGTCTTGGAACAATAGGCGCGCAGGGGCTTATTATCATACCGTATTTAGCTTTTGCGATCTTTTCCATTATCGCGCTTGCAAACCTGGTAAAAGCTATACGTTCAATCGGCGGTCCGGTACGCGACGTTATAGACTATTCGGAGCTTACCATTAGATTTCTTATGGTACAGGGCGGCTTCGCAATCGTATGGTCGTTCATTTATGACGCATGGCTCACTGGAATAATTTCGCGCGCGGACAGCTGGGAAGGAGTCGCAAACGCGGTAGTTGCAGGCACCCTCCAGATGGATTTCCCCGTTTCATCTCTCGTGTTCATTATAATCGGGATAATCGAACTTGTCATTATTAAAAATTACTGCTACGTAAACGAGAAGCGCCAGCATCAGCATTCAGCGGTACAGGACGGATGGACATGCGCAAAATGCGGAACCTACAACGCTAAGTACGATTCACACTGCATAACCTGTAACGAAAAACGCGCATATATCCCGCCTGCTGACTCGCCCGTAACAAGCGACGGCAGATGGATGTGCCGCAACTGTGGACGTTCTAACGCAAAGTTCTTAGACGAATGCGTAGGCTGCGGCACGAAAAGAACTGTAAAAAAGCCGTCGGCTGCACCCGCCGCAGCTGCGCCCGCCAAACCGGCAGTATTCTGTGCAAACTGCGGAAGCCCGCTTAATACGGATTCCAGGTTCTGTATGAAATGCGGAAAGGAAAGAGTGACGGAAGCTCCTGCGCCTGCACCCACACCGGCTGCTGCAGTCGCACCCGTGCCCGTATCTGCACCCGTATCTGAACCTGTACCTGCACCCGTATCCGAACCTGCACCTGCAGAAGAAGCGGCGGTTTTCTGCCCCGCCTGCGGAAAAAAGCTTGAAGCGGACGCGATGTTCTGTATGAAATGCGGACGAAAGATAAAATAAGGCGTTTTCCGGAACATTTTTCAGCGAGCAGTGCATACGTAATGTAACGCTAAACGAATTTTTGAAAGGAGTACCTCATGAAAAAAAGGATTATCAGCTTTTTTACAAGTATCGCGATCGCAATAACGGTGTTTTTCGGAACACCCGGAATTGAGGCAAAAGCGGCGGAATGCACCATGACTGCTGACGAAGCAATCAACTGGGTCAATCAGCACTTTACAAACGGACAGAAAGGCGGACAGTGTCTTGCTTTTGTAAACAACTACATTTACGCCCTTTGCGGGAAAGCTATGAATGCTGAAACGGCATGGTGTATTTCCTGCAAATGGGAAACCGGCAGCAACTACGATAAGTTCGGCGTTTTTAACAGCACCAACTATCCGTTCACCTTCATCAAGGGCAACAGTAATATGAACCTTCAAAAAGGCGATATTTTGCTTTACCATAATACAGATTTCTCTTGGGGCAACAGTTGTTTCTGCGGATTGGATCACTACTACTGCGGTCATATAGCAATTTACGAAAGTGAAAACAGATGGTACGACTCTAACGGAAATGGAGATGAAATATTCCGAATCAGAAGCACTTCTCCTCGTTGGAGCAGCCTTTACGGTGTTCTTCGTCCGAATTTCAAGAAGGCTTCATCTACGCCTACGGGAAGCAAGGAAGTCCCCGCCGCAACAGGCTATCCTGTAAACGACAACGTTTATCAGATACGCTGCAACGCCTTACCCGGTTATCAGCTCAACGTTTACGGCGGAACTGACAAAAACGGAACTTCTGTCTGCTCATGGGGCTTCGACAACAGTATTGAACAGCGTTTCCGCTTTAAACACGTCGGTAACGGCGCATACCGCATTTATGCCATGTGTTCAGGCGGCGGAAACAGCCGCGTACTTGATGTAAATGTCGGCGCGGATAATACGCTTAATATCGGCGACGGTATCGACATCTGGTCAATCGGCGGTTATGATAATTGTCAGCTTTTCAATATGATTCCGATAGGAAACGGTAATTATATTATTGAACTCGCTTCAATGCACAACGCTGTAATCGGAATGACCGAGCAGGGAAACGGTAAGGCTATTACGCTCCAGCGCTACTCAGGTTCGGATACACAGCATTGGTTCCTTGTCGATCCGGGCGTTGAGGGGATACGCTCCTCTAAAGCCTGCACCCACAAATTTACCGAAACAGTAACCAAAGCCGCGTCATGCAAAGAAACAGGAACAAAGAAAAAGACCTGCGCATGGTGTTCGGCTTCGACAACCGAAACAATAGCTAAAACCGGACACGATTACTCTACCGCGTGGACAGAGGACGTTAAGGCTACTTGCACGGCAACAGGCAGCAAGTCGCATCACTGCAAGATATGCGGTGCAAAAAAAGACGTAACAGTTACTCCAAAAGCCGCGCACAATTACTCGTCTGCATGGACAATCGACGTTAAGGCAACCTGTACAGCAACAGGAAGCAAGTCCCGCCACTGTACGGTATGCGGTGCTAAGGGCGACGTAACGACTGTTCCAAAAGCCGCGCATAATTACTCGTCTGTATGGACAACCGATGTTAAGGCAACCTGTACAGCAACAGGAAGCAAGTCCCGCCACTGTACGGTATGCG
>CAZAXM010000022.1:17212-32554 GCA_964489095.1 uncultured Ruminiclostridium sp.
CGACTGTTCCAAAAGCCGCGCATAATTACTCGTCTGTATGGACAACCGATGTTAATGCAACCTGTACAGCAACAGGAAGCAAGTCCCACCACTGTACGGTATGCGGTGCTAAGGGCGATGTAACAATCATTGCCGCTCTCGGACATGACTGGAACAGCGGCGTAGTTACAACAAATCCGACCGACACGACCACGGGAACAAGAGCTTACACCTGTAAAATCTGTAACACTACGAAAACCGAGATAATCCCGAAGCTCGACTCCTCTAATAAGCCAAAGAACGTGAAAGCGACAGCTGCCAGCCATCAGATCAGGCTGACCTGGAACAAAGTTTCCGGCGCGACCGGCTACATTGTAAAGAACGCTGACGGAAAAATCCAGTACACCAAAAACTCTGTAAAGTCAAATTCGTACACTGTCAAGGGTTTGAGAAACGGCACGCAGTACAAGTTCAAGGTGTATGCATACGTTGACGGGAAATGGTTCGGTTCTTCGACAGTTTCCAAAACCCCGACAGGCGCACCGCAGAATGTAAAAGCGACAGCGGGAAGCAAGAGCGTAACTCTCTCCTGGGACAAGGTTGACGGCGCGGCGGGATATGTTATAAAGAGTGCGGACGGGAAAACCCAGTACACCGGCTCAATCAAAACAACTTCCTACACCGTATCGGGTCTTAAGGGCGGCAAGCAGTACAAGTTCAAGGTGTATGCATACGTTGACGGAAAATGGTACGCTTCGGCAACAAAAACGAAATCTGCCAAGGCATAAAAACGCATAAATAACAGCAAGGCGGCTGCCGTTTTACACGGCAGCCGCTTTTTTGTCCCCCCTCTCCCATCTCGCGATACCTGCGCTCCCGCACTTTTATGCGCATTTTGCACAAAAAACAGCTCGTCTGATTTTTCCACTCTCATAAAATCAGGGCGGCGAGATTTTTTCGCCGCCGCAGGATTTGATATTTTTCCGCTTTTTTCGCTTTGTTATGCGGAATCATGACATTCCTTACCGTCGAAAAATATCGTCATCTGCCCCCAAAAAGTTTCATCTCCGCGGTCGGGCAGCTTCTTTTTTTATTCGCCTCATCGCATTTTTTCAAAAAATAACAATGCTTTTCTTTTTTTAATATGCGCGATTTCGGCTGATAATCACGTTCTTCCCCGCCCGACAGCTTGCTTTCCGACATTCGCTTTGTGCAATTTTAACAAGAAGCGGCATTTCAAAACCAGCACCGGAAAAAGCTGCCCCAAAAAAGATATAAACCGAAGCACCCGCAGAAAAGCCTGTTCAAAAATAAAACGAAAAGGAAAAACCAGACATAATTTTTCGCCGCTTTTGTGAAAATTACAGCCATTGTATTTTTCACAATTCTAAAGCGGTTTTTTGCGTAACACCGCCGTTTTTTCACCTCTTTTTTCGGAATTGTGAAAAATGAGGTCAATTCATTTTTCACAATTCTCTGCGCCGAAATCAACAATTTTTGACTTTTTTCTGAAAAGTATTGAAAAAAAAAGACGGGTATAGTATAATAATAAGGTATGATTCAATAGATTATTGTGAGGCGCACATGGTTTTTTCAGATTTATTTTTTCTCTATGTTTTTATGGCGTTATGTATCCCCGCCTATTTCATTTCAAAAAACATCACCTACCGAAACGCGGTTCTGGTTGTCTTTTCGCTCATCTTTTACGCCTGGAGCAGACCCGACTGGCTCATATTACTTCTGATAAGCGTTACGGGCAACTACTTTTTCGGGCTTCTTATCGAGAAATGGAAAGACACGCCTAAAGCGAAACTCGGCGTCGCGTTTTCGCTTATACTTAGCCTTGGAATGCTCTTCGTTTTCAAATACACCAACTTCTTTATTGACAACATCAACGGCATTTTCGGCACGTCTATCGCCAACACGAAAATTGAACTTCCGATCGGCATAAGCTTCTATACGTTCCAGATCATCTCCTACATTATGGACTGCTATTGGGGTAAGGTAAAGGTTCAGCACAACTACTTCCGACTCCTTATGTACATCTCCCTTTTCCCGCAGCTTGTCGCGGGGCCTATCGTCCGATACAGCACGGTTGAACGTGAAATCGGTCAGCGCAGCATTTCTGTTTCGGACATAAGCGAAGGCGCGACGCGGTTTATAATCGGACTTGGAAAAAAGGTGATCCTGGCGAACAACCTGTACGTGATAGTCGGGCAGTTCTTAACAGGCGACCTTGAAAAGATCTCGGTTATGGGGACATGGTACGGGGTTATAATGTACTCGCTTTACGTTTACTTTGACTTTTCGGGGTATTCGGATATGGCGATCGGTCTTGGACGGATTTTCGGGTTTCACTTTGACGAAAACTTCAACTATCCGTTTGTGAGCAAAAACATCACCGAATTCTGGCAGAGATGGCATATTTCGCTCGGCTCGTTTTTCCGCGACTATCTTTTATACATTCCGATTTTCGGAAAACGCAGGCAATACGCGAGCCTGTTCCTCGTATGGTTCTGTACAGGCTTCTGGCACGGGGCAAGCTGGAACTATATTATATGGGGACTTTACTACGGACTGTTCATATTATTCGAGCGGCTTTTGGGCAGCAAGCGGCTGAAAAAAGTACCGGCTGCGATAATGCACATATACAGCAAGCTTATAATAATAATCGGCTTCGGAATTTTCTATTTCACTGACATATCAAGACTCGGAACGTTTTTCGGAAATCTCGTCGGAGCGAACGGAAACGCGTTTATTGACATTTCGGTCACTACGTCGTTTATGAACAATATTTTCCTGATACTGTTCGCGGCAGCCGTAAGCTTCCCCGTTATCCCGTGGCTAAGACGTCAGGTGCAGAAAAAAGCCAGCGGAGAAACAGCTATTGCCGTTTCAACTATTGCTTGTAACATTGCGGTTCTGCTTGTATGCGCAGTTTTACTTGTTGAAAACACAAATAATCCGTTTCTTTATTGGCAGTTCTAAGGTAACAAACACCTTACCGGGTGTATAAAAAGGAGAAAATAAAATGATTCAGAAAAAGGAATTCGGCTTCGTAAACGGCTATAAGGTTTTCTTGATCTCGCTTACCAACAAAAACGGTATGCGCGCCGACCTCACAAATTACAGCGGCGCAGTCGTAAACCTCCTCGTTCCCGACAGAAACGGCGAGCCTGGCGACGTAGTTCTCGGCTATGACGACCTTGACGGCTATGTTAACGGCACATCTTCACAGGGTGCTCTTGTCGGAAGATACGCTAACCGTATAGCCGACGCAAAATTCTCTATCGGCGACGCAGAGTATAAGCTCTTCGCAAACGAAAACGCTAACTGTCTTCACGGCGGCAATATCGGTTTCAACAAGCGTGTATGGACAGTTGACGCGACAACCGATAACAGCGTTACATTCGGCTACATCAGTCCCGACGGCGAGGAAAATTTCCCCGGAACAGTAAAGGTTACCTGCACATACACGCTTACCGACGACAACGAGTTAAAGCTTGAATACACGGGCGTAAGCGACGCAGATACTGTTCTCAACCTTACCAACCATTCCTATTTCAATCTTGGCGGCGTAAACAGCGGCTCTATCCTCGACCACGAGCTTCAGATCTTCGCCGATAAATATACCCCTGTAAATAAAGCGCTTATCCCGACAGGCGAGCAGGCTGACGTTACAGGCACTCCCTTTGACTTCCGCGTCCCTAAGCTTATAGGAAAGGACGTTGAAGCGGGGCTGCTCGTCGGCTACGACCACAACTATATGCTTGGCGAGCCGCACGAAATGCGTAAGGCGGCGATCGTTTACGACGCAAAAACGGGCAGAGAGATGACCGTTTATACCGACAAGCCCGCGATGCAGCTTTATACGGCTATCGGTCTTGGACCCGAAATCGGAAAGAACGGAAAGCCCATGGGCTTCCAGACCGCCGTATGCCTCGAAAGCCAGTACGCGCCCGATTCTCCCAACCAGCCGAACTTCCCCGACTGTGTGCTGAAAAAAGGCGAGGAATACCGCTTTACGACAATTTATGCGTTCGGCATAAGAAAATAATGTAAGCGCAAACAACAAGACCCGATAGCAGGAATGGTTCTGCTGTCGGGTCAGACTGTCAATAAAGATGAAAAGAGTTTGGGGACGCCGTCCCCAAACCCCAGCCAAAGGGAATCATTCCCATTGGAATCCCCATTTTTTTGCAATTTTTCTCGATTTATCATATCAAAAGTTTTAGCAAATCGAATCGAAATTCTCTGAAACAGATTTATCTGCAAGCTGACCCGATAGCAGAAATGGTTCTGCTGTCGGGTTTTCTTTTCGGACTGCTCACAGTCAGAGCTGTTTTACTTATTGATTACCGGAGTCATTTTTCTCCGTATCCTCGCCGGCTTCTTTTTTCCTGTTTTTTTCATACTCTTCGAGAACATCATACGCGCGCCGAGCGATAGCGTCTGTACAAAATTGGTTAAGACTCATACCCGAAAGTTCCGCCGCAAGCCGAATGCCCTCCCTCGACCAGTTTCCCTGACCGGTATTCCTTAGCCGAAGAGTTATCGTGTCGTAATTCGCTTTATTATACTTGTTCGTCTGAATGCGCTGATAATTGCTGTATTTTCCGTAACAATATTCGGGGACAGGCTTTTTCTCCTCGCCTGCCTTTTTTTCCTCGTCTGCCATTTTCTCATCTCCTGTACTTTAGCTTTTACAATAATATAATAACACATTTTTTCGTTTTTTTCAAGTGAATCTCTTGACAAATCGCCATTATAGTGGTATACTTTACCTTGATAACAATATTGCAAGCAATATTGCAGCAAGTTTTTGAAAACAGGAGTTCTGTATGCTTATAATGGATTTTTCTTTTTCCGAGGACGCGGCAGCTTGTTCAGAAAAAGTCAAGGCGATACTAAAAAACTGCCGCATACTCTCTTCTGAGAATAACGGCAGCAGCCTTCAGATTATTTTTGACAGTTGTTTCCGCGGCTGGGGAGAAATCATTTCGGCGGCGCGGGAACTTGCTCAGCTTGAATGGTTCGCAGACTACGTCAGACGTTGGGAATTATGTGCAGACGAAGACGGGGAATGCTTTACGGAGGATCTGCTGCTATACTGCCGAAAAAACGAAAAGGGCGCTTTCGCGTTTAAAAAATTTCCTGTTCAAGCTCCGCAAAATAAGGAGTGTCGAAAAACTCAATAAGGGATATCTGAAGTCCATCGCAAAGCTTTTTATCGTAACGATTCCTATATTTTTCGCTTTTCCGGTTACAATATCGCTTACCGTGGACTGTGTAACAGCAGAAATCGTAGAGAGCTTATTTACCGTAATGCCGTTCTGGGCGCAAAGCTCGGTTATGCGCCTCGCAACCGCTTCTGAAACGTTCATAATTTCACCGCTTTCGTAGGTTTTACATATAGTATAACATATTCTAACCCAGAAGATTAACGGCAAAGCGTTATACGGTAAAACAATTATTGCGGCGGGCGTCGCTTAAACTTTCAGATAAGAACGATATAATGGATTTATGACAAAAAAGTTCGCCCCAAACGATAAGCCTGAGGCGAACTTTTTGCAGCGCACACTGCTGGCGGACAGAAAGGGATTCGAACCCTTGAACGGGTATTAGCCGTTACACGATTTCCAATCGTGCGCCTTAGACCAGCTCAGCCATCTGTCCACATCATCTATTCAACTGTAGCTTAATTATTTTAACACAAATCTCAGCATTTGTCAAGGGGTAAAAAAGCAAATTTTTAAATTTTTTTGAAAAATTTCGCCCCGTTGCTATTCAACGGGGCGAAATGTTCAAATTTTCTTAATCCCAGATATCAGGGAACTGCGCTTCAAGTTCCTTAATATTACGCGCAACAGTTTCCTCCTGCTCCTTAAGCTCAGCCTTACGCTTAGGTGTAAGGAAAGTCTTATTAAGCTCGGATCTTATCTCGTCAAGCGTTTTCTTGAGCGGGTCACGACGGCGCTTAAATTCGAGCTTACGCTCTTCCTTGAGCTGACGCGCGCGGCGCTGACGTTCAATTTCTTCCTTTTCCTCGCGCTCAGCCGCTAAACGCAGACGTTCTTCGGAAATACGCTTCTTTTCGCTTTCAATATTTTCGACAATCGCGCCGTTAAGTGCCTCATAACGCGCCTTCTGTTCGGGAGTAGCGAAACGGAGCGCCTTAATAAAATTCCTGTCGTCTGTTACAGGCATCGGAATAGTCGGAATCTGATCCTCAGAAGAAAGCTTATATTCGGCAAGCAGCTTACCGATATACGCACGTGAATCCTCAATATCAATATCGAGAATCTTGTCGAAATATGTGTCGGCTGTATCAAATTCGCCGTCTTCGAGGAACATATACGCTCTCTTTATGAGATTTTCCTTATTTGCAGCCGTTGCGGTAACGATCGAATCCGGAACAACCGCCGCTTCTTCAGGTTTAAGTATCATTTCAACCTTTTCGGAGATCTCACGCATAAACTCGCCGTCTGCGCTGTCAAACGCCTCGTCGAGCCACACAAGCTCTTCGGGAAGCTGCTGGAAACGGACATTCGCAGAGTTGAAGATCGGGAACATGAGCTTCTGGTCATCGTTCGCCATAGCTGCCATAAATGTGCTTACCGCATAGTTCATATATCCGTCGTAACAATCGGAAATATCCTTGAAATTAGCAAGCATAATGCGGCTGTTTTCAAGCGCATACGCTATCTGCGCCGCCTTTTCCGTTTCGTCCATATCCTTTAACATCTCAGGCGCGTAGAAAACGCTGAAACCAAGGTTTTCCGTAAAGCGAAGGAAAAGTCTGTCGCCGTCGAGGTCGCTGTCGATATCAGCACTTTCGCGGCTTAAAACGAAAACGTCATACTTCTTACCCTGTGCAAAAACATTGCGGGAAACAGAAACCGCTTCTGCGATCGAACTTACGATATTAGTATAGTGGGACTGCATATCCTCGGTCGCGTAGTAAAGTGCGCGCTTATAATCCTCGTCCTCGGAAATTTCGGGGAGCGCAGCAGGATTTACACGGCATACAGGAAAACGCTTTGCGCCGTTTCTGATATACTGGATCCCGTAGCGGCAAAAGAGCCTGTTAAGATAAACCTCGCTGTCTTCGGGACTTTCTTTTGCAGCTTCACAAGCAAGAAGCTCGGCGCGCTTAAAATCAAGCTCGCTTCTGAGATATGTAATACGATTAAGTTTTTTTACATCTGCTTTCGGATACATACATTCCGCGCCGCAGCCAAGGCACGCGCCATTGTTATGCTCTGCGTCCGGTGCGATCTCGCCGCCGCAGATCTTACAGTTAAGATGGGGAACAAACATTGTCAATCCTCCTGATACCATAGATAATATATTATATACTGTCGGGAAATTCACTCTTAAAAATAGTATATAACAATTTACTGATTTTGTCAATAATCTGTAATTTGCTTTGTAAAAAACTGACTAAAAAAAGGTGTTTTTTATGGTATTTTTAACAATAAATTTCAGCATTCCCCGCCGTAAAAAACCGACTTTTCAAGAAAGTGAAACCAAAGTGTAAATAAAAAATAGAAAAAGCCGGAAAACAGATGTTAAAATTGCCGAAAACGTTTACAGAAACCTTGAAACTTTTTCCGACAAATCGCTGACTTATAAATTGCACACGATTTTGCACATATCATAATGATCAAGGGGGAGATGGAATGTTTCTCATACGTTGGCTTTGGAAAAACATGAAAGGCGACCGCGCAATATATATCCTCGCGCTCTGCCTTACCGTTATATCACAGTCTATGTACATAATCACACCGCATATAACCCAGCAGATAACCGACACCTATCTTGTCGGGGAACAGGCGGCGGATAATCTCAAAAACGGCGCGGACAAGCTTATCCTTATGCTGCTCGCGATGGTCGGCTTTACGGTGCTTCGCGGAATTATCCAGTATACCGCAAACCTCTCCTACGAGCGTTCTTCGCAGGGGCTTATCTACCGTATAAGAAAGGTGCTTTTCCACAATATTGAAAAGCAGGACGCGGCTTTTTACGACAAATACCGCACGGGCGACATTATGACCCGCGTTACGGGCGACCTAGATATGGTGCGCCACTCGGTTGCATGGATCATCAAGACCACACTTGAATGCGTGATCCTCTTCTCGGCTACGGCGGTATATTTTTTCAGTATCGACTGGCTTATGGCAGTCTGTATGCTTATTCTTACGCCCATTATTCTTATCATAACGAAAAGCTTCAAGAACGTTGTCGGACCGTATTACGTTGAGCTTCGCGAACGTCTTTCCGCTCTGAACACCTGCGCGGAGGAAAATATTTCGGGCAACCGTGTTGTAAAAGCTTTTGCGCGGGAGGAATACGAAATCAAAAAATTCCGCGAAAAGAATAAGGCTTATAACGACGCGAACAAAACCGCGGCATTTACCTGGCTTAAATTCTTCCCCGCTCTTGAAATAACCGCTCAGAGTCTTTCGGTAATATGCCTTCTCTGCGGAGGTCTGTTCATTATAAGCGGCCGTATCACATTCGGTGAATATGCGGCGTTCGCGGGACTTGTCTGGACAATTTCAAACCCTATGAGAACGCTCGGAAATATCGTAAACGACTATCAGCGCTTCACCGCCTCAGCGAACAAGATAATCGAGCTTTACTACGGCAGAAGCTCAATTGTTGACCGCGAAGACGCTGTTGATATGCCCGAACGCATAAAGGGAAAAATAGAATTCAGGAACGTTTCGTTCGGCTATGGCAATACGGAAATTCTCCACGACCTTAATTTCACCATCAACGCTGGCGAAACTATCGCGATAATGGGCGCGACCGGAACAGGCAAGACCTCGCTTATAAGCCTTATTCCGCGCATTTACGACGTTAAATCGGGAGAGATCCTCGTGGACGACGTAAGCGTAAGAATGATGAAGCTTAAACAGCTCCGAGGCGCGATCGGCATTGCAACGCAGGACGTTCTTCTTTACTCGGATACGATCGAGGGAAATATCTGCTTCGGAAACATCGACCTGCCCGAAGAAGAAGCGCAGAAGTACGCGAAGGCTGCCGACGCGCACAATTTTATCATCAAGACCTCGGACGGATATGACACGATAATCGGCGAGCGCGGAGTTGGGCTTTCGGGCGGACAGAAGCAGAGAATTTCGCTTGCGAGAGCGCTGGCGGTAAAGCCTTCGATACTGATACTTGACGATACGACGTCGGCGGTTGACCTCGAAACAGAAAAGCACATTCAGGATTCGCTGAAAAATCTGGATTTCCCGTGTACAAAAATAATAATCGCGCAGAGAATTTCCTCCGCGCGGGACGCTGACCGCATATTTATTTTAAAGGACGGAACAATTGCTCAGTCGGGAACTCACGAGGAGCTTATCGCACAGGAAGGCTACTATCGCGAGGTTTACGAGCTGCAAAAGTAAAGGGGTGAGAAAAATGGCAAGAAACAAATTTGACGTAGACGAGAACCTTGAGAACCCGTTCGACATACGGCATTTAAAACGTGCGCTTGTCTACGCGGGAAAATATAAGAAAACGATTGCGGCGGCGCTGATTTTAAGTGCGGCGGCGGTAATAATCGGGCTTCTTTCGCCGCTTATTGTAAGCTATGCGGTGGACAATTTTATGACAAGTTCCGAAAAAATACCGATGTTGGTTTTATGTTCGGCGGGCTTTCTCGGCTGCATTGTAATAAGCGTATTCCTGACGAAAAAGCGTTCGGTGATGATGACGCAGGTCGGGCAGGACATAGTTTATGACATTCGCGAGGATCTGTTCCGACATATGCAGGAGCTTCCGTTTGAATACTACGACAGCCGTCCGCACGGCAAAATACTTGTACGGATCGTTAACTACATAAATTCGATTTCCGACCTTATGACAAACGGAATAGTAAACTTCGTGCTCGAAATTTTCAACCTGTTATTTATAATAGTGTTTATGTTTTTCGTTTGCTGGCAGCTTGCGCTGGTGGTTTTAGCAGGGCTTCCGATTTACGCGGCGGTAATGCTGGCGATAAAGAACGGACAGAGAAAAGCCTGGCAGGCTGTTTCAAATAAAAGCTCAAACCTTAACGCTTATCTTCACGAAAGTATAGCCGGCGTTCAGATCTCGCAGGTTTTCACCCGCGAGGAAGTAAACGAGGAGATCAACGACCGCCTTGCCGTTCAGTACCGGAAAAAGTGGATGCGCGCGGTAAAATTCAGCAACCTTGTATGGCCTGTAACGGACATTGTCGGCGTAATCACGAGGGCGGCGATATACGGGGTCGGGCTGCTTGCTATGCCGGGAATTTCGCTCGGAACGATACTTGCGATGGGCGATTATTCAGCGCGATTCTGGCAGCCGCTTATGAACCTTTCCAACCTTATGAACACCTTTATAAACGCGGTCGCGTATCTGGAAAGAATTTTTGAGATGCTGGACGAGCCTGTTACGGTTACGGACAAAATCGGCGCGGAAGAACTGCCGAAAATAAACGGCGACGTGCATTTCCAAAACGTTACGTTCGGATATGAGCAGGGCGTGAACATACTTGAAAACGTGAGCTTTGACGTAAAGGCGGGAGAGAGCGTTGCGCTCGTTGGACCTACGGGCGCGGGCAAAACGACGATAGTGAGTCTTATTTCGCGCTTTTATAACCTCCGCGGCGGTAAAATCCTGATTGACGACAGCGACATTTCGGATGTAACGCTGCATTCGCTTCGTTCGCAGATGGGGATAATGCTTCAGGACAGCTTTATTTTCAGCGGCACGATCATGGAGAATCTGAAATACGGACGGCTTGACGCGACCGACGAGGAAGCGCGCGAGGCTTGCCGCATTGTCGGGATAGACGAGTATATACATTCGCTGAAAAACGGCTACAACACCGAGGTAAGCGAGCGCGGCGCGGGACTTTCGCAGGGTCAGAAGCAGCTTATCGCGCTTGCGAGAACAATTCTTTCCGACCCGAAGATACTTGTTCTTGACGAAGCTACCTCGTCTATTGACGCAAAGACGGAGCGCAACCTTCAAGTCGGCATAAACCATCTGCTTAAAGGACGGACTTCGTTCATAATTGCGCATCGTCTTTCTACGATCCGCAGCTGTGACAAGATCATGTACATCAGCAACAAGGGCATTACGGAAGCGGGAACGCACGACGAGCTTATGCTGAAAAAGGGCGACTACTACAAGCTTTACACTGCGCAGGCGGTATAAAGCGGCGGGCAAAGAGGTGTTTTAATGAAAGCAGAAACAGATGTTTCACAGCTTTACGGAACGGAGAGGATTTCAAAGATTCTGTTTAAGCTTGCACCGCCGGTTATGCTTGCACAGCTTATTCAGGCACTTTATAACATTATTGACAGCCTTTTTGTCGGAAAATACTCTGATTCGGGGCTTACCGCCCTTTCCATAATCTATCCTATACAGCTGCTGATGATCGCGGTTGCCGTTGGAACGGGCGTCGGCGTAAACACGGTCATGGCGTCTAAGCTTGGCATTGGTCAAAAAAAGGAAGCAGACGAATACGCGGGGGTCGGAACGCCGCTTGCGGTTATTCTATGGCTTATTTTTGCCATTGTGTGCTGGTTCATTATGCCCGCCTTTGCGAGAATGTCAACAAGTGATGAAGCGGTCATCGCCGACGTAATTTTCTATGGAAGGATAGTATGCGTATTCAGCTTCGGACTGTTCCTCGAAAGTATATGGACGAAGGTATTACAGGCGAACGGGGATATGAAAACGCCGATGCTTGCACAGATATTTGGCGCGGCGACGAACATTATTCTCGACCCTCTTCTTATTTTTGGTATGTTCGGCTTACCGCAGATGGGGATTTCGGGTGCGGCGACAGCGACTGTTGCGGGGCAGGTTGTTGCGGCGCTGATCGTCCTGAAAAAGGGATACAGGAAATCTCCCGCGAAATCTGCGTACCCGCACTGTATAAAAAAGATCTTTCAGATGGGCATACCGAATATTCTTATGCAGTCCGCGTACACGTTTTACATACTCGGTCTGAATCTTATTCTTTCGGCTTTTTCCGACCAGGCGGTCACAGCACTCGGTCTATACTATAAATGGCAGACATTTTTCTTCATTCCGCTTGGCGCGATGCAAACGTGCATTGTTCCGATCGTAAGCTTCAACTATGCTGCGCGGAACATTGAACGCTGCCGGAAAACACTATCCGCCGCGCTTCGGTTTGGCTGGGCGCTTATGTTTATCGGGACGCTTTGTTTTTTAACAATACCCTCGGAAATGCTTCGGGTATTCACTTCGGACGCTCTGGTTATAGAAATCGGCACAGTCGGCTTCCGATTTGTCGGCGTCAGCTTCATACCGATGGTTACATCTCTTACGTATCCTGTCTTTTTTCAGGCGGTTGGTTCGAGTTTAAAAAGCTCGCTTCTCACGATAATACGGACTGTCGTTTTATTTGTTCCGTTGGGATTCCTTTTTTCACGCTTCGGGCTGGACTATTTCTGGCTGACTTTTCCGATAACGGAGATCATCACGAGCATTGTCGGGGTTATTTTTTACCGGCAGTTTTTACGGAAAGAGGAATGAAAAGAAAAAATACTAACGTGCTGTTGCAACAACTGCTGCAACAGCACGTTTTTATACACTGCCCGCCGATTTAGGCAGCGGTGCGTGCCCGCGCCGCCTGTTCGGGCTTCAAACGAACAGGCGGTATACGGCGGCAGAGCCGCCGTATACCGCGTTTGCTTCGCAAACGCGGCGCGGGCGCGCGTAAGGCAGCAACCTATACGCTTAGCCGAGAATCTGCACCAGCCTTTTTCCCCGCCGTCGTCGCAAGTTCGGTATAAACCGAACCTGTAAAAAGGCGGAACTGCCACCGCAGGTCCTGCGGTTATGGTAGAAGGCGGGCGCGTATGAAATCTTCGGTTTTGATTGCAATAAACGAAAAGAAAAACCAGATAATTGTGAATAAAAGACAAACCTGCCCGTAAATGTTGAACGGCATATCGGTGTAATCCCAGACGTCCATTCCAAGCTGAATATTAACTATAACCCCGCATATAAACTCGCCGAGCGTTATAATTGCGCTCCCTATCAGCATTTGAACAAGAACCGGCAGCCTCCGGCTGAAAAAATCGTTGAGCCCGCCTACCCAGACCAGACAAAGCCCGCCAAGTATGAACATGGACGGGTGCGTGTGCCCGCGGTAAAGTATCTCGACCGCGCCGTATATAAACCCGCCGTAAAGCATAATTATGAGCTGCCTGAACAGCTCCGTGAAAAATGAGTCGCTTTTCATATACCCCGCCCTTTCCGCTCTTATTCTGTTCATTTTTGCAGGGCGCTATACATATAATAGCCGTGAAAGGAATGATTTTATGAAAAAGCTTGTTTCCCTTTTCTTGTTTCTGTCAATTCTTGTTTTTTTCACCCTCCCCTCCCGCGCCGAGGAATCACCCGACTGTTCCGCCGCTAAATCCGTGATCCTTACCGAACAGCTGACAGGTCAGGTGCTTTTTGAAGAAAATGCCGACGAGAAGCTGCCCGTCGCTTCAGTCACGAAAATAATGACCCTACTCATTGCTGCGGAAGAAATCGAAGCAGGCAATCTCGCCTTTTCCGATACGGCTGCCTGCTCCTCTTACGCCGCAAGTATGGACGGGTCGGTTATCTGGCTTGTCGAGGGTGAGGAAATGACTGTCCACGACCTGATAAAATCTATCGTTATCGCGAGCGCAAACGACGCCTGCGTAATGCTTGCAGAACATATCGCGGGCAGCGAACCCGCTTTCGTAAAGCTTATGAACGAAAAGGCAGCGGCTCTCGGTATGGCAAATACACGCTTTGCGAACTGCGTCGGGTACGACGACGAAAACCATTATTCAACCGCCCGCGATGTCACAAAAATGGCTGCACAGCTAAGAAAATACAGCTATTTCGATGATTTTCTCCTGACCCGCCTCGACAGCGTTCGCACCGGCACGAAAACCGAAACCCAACTGCTCAATACAAATAAACTTATTACGTCATATTCCGGGATTACCGGACTTAAAACCGGTACTACCGACGGCGCAGGCTGCTGCTTCTGCGCAAGCGCAAAACGCGGCGAAACCGAGCTTATCGCAGTCGTTCTGGGCTGTTCTAAAGACGAGGAAAGATTTGAAACAGCCGAAACGCTTCTCGACTACGGGTTCGGCGGCTTCGAGCTTGTGACCCTGCGCCCCGATGTCGCTGAACTGCTGGAAGTCAGCGTTGACGGCGGAATCAAAAAAAATGTCGATACACGCTTTTCGGGAGTCGTCAGCGTTATCCTCCCTAAAGGAAGCGCAAAACTCGTCGAGTACCATTACAGCCGTACCCAGAACATCGCCGCGCCCGTCGAAAAGGGTGACCAGCTCGGATTTGTAACAATGACTGTCGGCGAGCAGGTCGTAGGAACGGCGAAAATTATTGCCGCCGAGACTGTCGAAAAACTTGATTTCCCACGCTGCTTCCGGGAACTTCTTTCCGCTTTTTTCAGGTTCTGAGGCGCTCCGCGAAACACACCTGCAATAAAAAAAGAACTGCTGTATAGGCTTTACAGCAGCTCTTAATGCCATTTACTCGTCAGATTTTTCAAGCATTATTTCCCCGTGGACCTTTTCAAACTGAGAAATTCGCTTTTTTATCATCTGTTCAAGCTCCCTGTTCTTAGTTCGCCCCTCGTATTCCGCTATATATTCAAGCTTATCAAGCAACACCCGCGGTACTCTCAGGGTAAATCTTGGCAAATTTTCTTTCATTTTTTGACACTCCTTTGACATCATATTGACTTTATTATAACAATATGATACAATTTTGAGTAGATACGGCGAAACTATGACGAACTTGTGACGAATTATACGATAAAAGGAGAAGTAAAATGAAGGTAGCCATTATCGGCTCAAGAAGCTTACATATAAAAAATTTAGGGGATTATCTTCCCGAAAACACGACCGAAATTGTGTCCGGCGGCGCAAGAGGCGTCGACGCCTCAGCAAGGTGCTACGCGCTTTCGCACGGAATAAAGCTGACGGAATTTTTACCGGAGTATGAAAAATACGGTAAAGGTGCGCCGCTAAAGCGGAATATATCCATAATCAATTACTCGGATATTGTCCTTGCTTTCTGGGACGGTAAATCGCGTGGAACAAGGTTCGTCATTGATATGTGCCGCAAGCTCGGCGTCGAATTGAATGTTTACACTTTTAACGCTTAACGCACATTTTTTGCCGCAGCAGCCCCATTTATATATACTGCCAGCCGCGGTATTCTGCAAACCCGATGCCGCACAACAAAACAAAAAAGCAGTCTTATCGACTGCACAGCTTGTTGAAAAACCTGTTTTGGAGAGTATAGTGTCGTTTTGCAAGATTATCG
>CAZAXM010000023.1:0-32435 GCA_964489095.1 uncultured Ruminiclostridium sp.
TTAAGTCATTAAAAGCGCACTATCCCGCTGCTTTTTTACACAGCTAAACCGCGCCAAAAGCAGAGAGAGCGGGGAACTGTACCCACGCAGAAACTGCAAAAAAGCTTCTGCTTTACAGGTTACTGTTCAAAAAACTTGACAATAATCTTTTTTTATGGTATAGTGTAGTATGTATTTTTATATGTAAACGCAAAGGGAGTGGCGGAATGTTTGAACGGCTCGAATATCTTCGTGAAAAAGCTAATAAGCTCCCGCTCCACCCCGGCGTGTACCAGATGAAGGACAAGGGCGGGAATATTATATATATAGGTAAGGCGAAGCTTTTAAAGAACCGCGTGACCTCGTATTTCCGCGCTGTCGAGGCACATAATCCGAAAACCTATAAGCTAGTTTCCATAATCTACGATTTCGATTTTATCGTTACCGAAACCGAGCTTGACGCGCTGGTACTTGAAGCAAGTCTTATAAAGCTCCATTCGCCCAAGTACAATATCCTTTTAAAGGACGATAAAGGATTTAACTATATCCGTATTACGGGCGGCGGGTACCCGCGCATTTCCCACGCTTTTCACAAGGACGACCCAAAGTCGACCTACATCGGTCCTTTCACAAGCGGCTATACCGTAAAGCAGACGATTGAGGAATGCAACAAAATATTCAGGCTTCCTACCTGCAAGAAAGTTTTTCCGAGGGATTTTAAGAAAGAGCGACCCTGTCTTAACCACCATATCGGCAGGTGTATGGGCGTTTGTCAGGGGAATATCTCCGAAGAGGAATATTCCGCGGTTATTTCGCAGGCGCTCTCCTATCTGAAAAACGGCAGCAAGGAGAGCGTTGAGGAGCTTACGCGGGAAATGGAGATCGCGGCGGAGAACCTTGAATTTGAGCGAGCCGCCCAGCTCCGCGACAGGATCGCCGCGATAAAACGTGCGGCGAAAGTGCAGTCGATCGAGAGCGGACGGGATATTAACTGTGACGTTTTTGCGATTTCGCAGAATGTTAAGCTGACGAGCGCGGCTATTGTTAAATACCGCGGCGGGAAGCTTGTTGATAAGGAAAATTATTTCATTGGCGAAGAATATGATGAGCAGATAATGCGCAGCGAGTTTTTACTTCAATATTACAGCGGCGGGCGGGAAATCCCTACGGATATTTACCTTGACGGAGAAACCGAGGATAGCGCGCTGCTTGAAGAATATTTCCGTAAAACATCGGGACACAGGGTTACGATAACTGTACCGAAGCGCGGCGAGGGGCTTGTTCTTACGACGCTTGCGAAAAGCAACGCGGACGAATACCTTTCGATCCGAGTAGGCCGCACAAGCCGCGAGATTACAGCATTGCAGGATCTAGCAAAGCTTCTGGGACTTCCGAAAACGCCTGTACTGATCGAAAGCTACGATATTTCCAACCTCGGCGAGCAGACGCGCGTTGCGGGTATGATAACATACCGGAACGGCAGACCGTACAAGGCGGGCTACCGCAGGTTCAACATAAAGGACGTAATAGGGATCGACGATTACGGCTGTATGCAGGAAGTTATCCGAAGGCGGTTCAAGCGTTATCTTGACGGCGACGAGGGTTTTCGTGAGCTGCCCGACCTTATTTTACTGGACGGCGGCGCGGGGCACGTCAACGCTGTTCGGGAAGTTCTTGACGGGCTTGATATACGAGTCAGCCTGTTCGGGCTGGTAAAGGACGATAAGCACCGCACACGGGCGATCTCAGACGGCGGCGGTGAGATCCAGATAAATGCGAACAGGAATCTTTTTAAGCTGCTGACGGAAATTCAGGACGAAGTTCACCGCTATTCCATTGATTATCAACGAAAAAAACACAAGCAAACGCAGTATGAGCTTGAACTCACAAAGGTCAAGGGCATTGGTGAGAAAAAAGCGCTCGCGCTGCTCAAAAAATATAAAACGAAACAGGCTATCCGCGAAGCAACGGTTGAGGAGCTTATTGAAACAGCGAAAATCAATCGCGAAACGGCGGAAAATCTGCACCTATTTATACAGGAGATGTTTTGATTGCAGGAAGCTTCTAACGTCAGTACGGAAAAGAACCGAAAAATCGGCTTGATGATCACGCTTGCCATTTGTGTGCTTGGAACGGTTATTACGCTGGTCATGTTCAGCCGCGAGGGTTTTCATCAACGCACTGATGAGCTGTTTAAGTGGCTCGGAGAGCGGCTTGCCGAATTTTTCAACAACGGCTATGGCGGGTATATTATTCTGGCGGGGGTGCTGCTGATGCCGCTTGGCACGCTTTTTCTGCTGTCTTCTGCCGACGCGCTCGCAAGACGTGCGCCTGGGGGAAGTTTTTTACTTGACCGCGTCGGGCTTTATTTCAGAAATTGCTGCGGGGTCTTGGGGAATGATAATACATATTCCGTTGGTGACTGCCGCAAACGTTTATTTTGTTGCGCTTGTAACGGCGATAATGGCTGTTGCGGCGAATCTTTTCGGGATAATTTTTGCGGCAGCGGCGATGTCGATCATTGCACCGTTTTTTATTATACTGCTGTTGTTTGCGGTGCGCCGCACATAAAGGAGATGTTCTAATGAGAGTAATTACAGGTACTGCGCGCGGACGGCGCCTTAAAACGCTTGACGGCTCGGATATAGTTCGTCCGACAGCCGACAAGGTAAAGGAAGCTATGTTCAGCATAGTACAGTTCGACCTTGAGGAAGCGGTTGTTCTCGACCTTTTTGCGGGGTCGGGTCAGCTTGGGATAGAGGCGCTGAGCAGAGGGGCGACGAAAGCTTATTTTGTGGACAGCAGCCCCGCTTCGATAAGCGTGATTCGTGAAAACCTTCAACACACCCGGCTTGAGGAAAACGCTGTTGTTGTAAATATGCCTAACTCGGCTTTTTTACGGACAACCCCAGCGAGATTTGACATTGCTTTTCTTGACCCGCCGTATGGGAAAAAGCTGATCCAGCGTTCTCTGCCCGCTCTTACCGAACGTATGAGCGACGGAGGGATAATTGTCTGCGAGCATGAGAGCGATTGTCGGCTTCCCGAAAGCGAAAATGGTTTTTCGATAAGTAAAACATACAGCTATGGCAAGATCTCGCTTACCGTTTACCGAAAGGAAGTGGCGGAAGATGGGGAATAATGCCGACAGAATGAAAAAAGCCGTGTATCCGGGCAGCTTTGACCCTGTTACAAACGGGCATCTTGAAATAATCCGGCGCGCTGCGAACCTGTTCGATAAGCTGGTTGTCCTGGTTTCGTTCAACGGCTCGAAAAACGCCTGCTTTACACCGGAAGAGCGCGTCAGACTTTTACGTAAGGTGTGCTACGACATACCGAACGTCGAAATCGACAGCTTCGACGGACTTCTCGTTGACTATTTCAGCGAGCACGGCTGTGACATAATCGTAAAAGGGCTCAGGGCGATGTCGGATTTTGAATATGAATTTCAGATGGCGCATATTAACAAGCATTTGTGCGAGCGCGCGGAAACGGTTTTTCTCTGCGCGGACAGCCAGAGCACGTACCTTTCGTCGAGTATGGTAAAGCAGATCGCTTCTCTCGGCGGAGATATAAGCGCATTTGTTCCGACAGCGATTGTCGGGGATATTAACCATAGATTTGAATCAGAAAGGAAGTAAGCGTAATGAGTATTGATGAAATTCTTGAAATGATGGACGATATGCTGGATAAGGCGGTGAATGTGCCGTTTTCCAACAAGAAATCGCTGATTGAGGTTGATAAGATGCGCGAGCTTATCGACGAGGTTAGACTTAATATGCCTAAGGAGATTAAGCAGGCGCGCGAGCTTGTAAATGACAGAAAGGCTATTCTGAACGACGCGCGGAATGAGGCGGCGAGCATTGTTTCCAAAGCGGAGCAGCGCGCGGCGGCGCTTATTTCCCAGCAGGAGATCGTCCGCCAGTCAACTGCTAAAGCAAACGAAATCAACGCGGCGGCTCAGGCTCAGACTAAGGAGCTTCGGGATATGACGAACAAGTATGTCGATAATATGCTTAATAAAGTCGAGGAGCTTCTCTCAAACGATCTGAACGATGTTAAAAAGGCGCGCGGCGCACTCAAAAACACGATAAGATAACAAAAACGAGCTGCTGCGGGATTTCGCAGCGGCTCGTTTGCCGTTTATTGTTGACTGTATGACTGCTCAGCAATAGCTGTAAAGCCTGCACAAAAGCATTCCATTATAAAGCTTACGGTTTCTCGCCGCCTTTTCGCCGAAAAGTGTTTCAAATTCAGGGTCGGACGTAATAACGTAAAGCTCGTTTTCTCCACGCGGAAGAAGTTTTTTTCCCATCGTCCGATAAATTTCGTGAGCCTCGGCGGTTTCGCCCATTCTCTCCGCGTAGGGCGGGTTTGTAATTATTTTCGCTTTAGGTACAGGACAGCTAAAATCGCGGATCGCGCGCCTTTCAACTGTTATAAAGCGGTCAACTCCCGCCTTCCACGCATTATCCTTAGTAAGCTCAACCGCTTCCCTGTCAATATCGAAACCGATCGCGCGAAAATCACATTCCTTTTTTACAGCCTCGCGCGCCTCATCGAATGCATTTTCCCACACTTTTTTTTCAGTAAACCCCCATTCTGTCGCCGCAAAGCTCCTGTTCAGTCCCGGCGCTATATTAGCCGCCTTTAGCGCCGCTTCAATAAGTATCGTGCCACTCCCGCAAAACGGGTCGATAACGATATCCCTTTCACGGACGCGCGCGAGGTCAACCAGCCCTGCCGCGAGAGTTTCCTTTATCGGTGCGGCATTTGAACGGGAACGATAGCCGCGCTTATGCAATCCTACACCCGATGTGTCAAGCGTAACCGTCATTTTATTTTTCATCATCAGAAAGTGAATCGGGAGAACCGCGCCTGTTTCGGGAAGCGTTCCTAGATGGTATTTATCCTGCATACGCAGCACGAACGCCTTTTTAATAGTCCGCTGGATCGCAGGTATACTTGTAAGCGCAGAGTTGAGGGAATGACCTTTTATAATATGGATTTTATCATTTTTCCCTGCGTACTCCTCAATCGGTATTTCACGTATGCGATAAAAAATATCGTCAAATGTTTTCGCCTCGAAGCTTGCAAGAACAATTCCGACGCGCTCTGCGACTGAACAGGTAATATTCGCCTTTGCGATAACATTTTCGTCGCCTGTAAAATCAACGCGCCCGTCCGAAGCGGAGATATTTTCGCCGCCCGCACGGCGAATTTCAAACGATAGGGTTTTTTCAAGTCCAAAGTGACAAGGGGCAGTCAGATTATATGTCATAAAAACACTCCAAAATCAGCAAAAATTGTTCGTCGGCTATTATAGTTCCTTATAGAAAAAGACGTGCGGACAGTTTTCATCAAGATACTCATCGCCGACCTGTGTATAGCCAAGTCCGCGGTAGAAATCCGCAACGCGCGTTTGACCCGAAAGCTCGGCGCGTGTTCCGCCCAATCGTTTTATTTCAGCCTCGGCGCGCTCCATAATCGCCTTTCCGAGTCCTTTTCCGCGACATTCCTTAACAACTGCTACGCGCCCGATATGCCAGCGCTTCCCGTCCTCGGAAAAAATGCGGCAGACGGCGGCGGGAGCCGAATCAACAAAAAGGAGAATATGCCGCGCGATTTTATCGGTTTCATCAAGCTCGTTCTTAAAACCCTGTTCCGAAACAAAAACATCGGTACGGATTTTAACTGCCTCATCAGGGAGAATATCATAAACTTTAAATTCCATAATTTACCTCAAAAACGCAAATATCCCCTGTTTTACAGGGGATAAATCGTGTCTTTTAATCAGAATGAGCCTTACTGCGCACGCTGTACCTTACCGGAGCGTAAGCATCTTGTGCAAACAGCAACTCTGCAAGGAGTTCCATTTACAACAGCCTTTACCTTCTGAACGTTGGGCTTAAAGGTTCTGTTTGTACGTCTGTGAGAATGAGAAACCTTAATACCGAAAGTGACACCCTTACCGCAGATTTCGCATTTTGCCATGGGTCAGCACCTCCTTAATCTAGCAGATAGTTTGAGAATCGGATTCACCGATATTCGTATCGGAATTGAATGCGCTTCTCGATACCTTAATATTTTAACAAAAAAACGTGCAATTGTCAATACCTTTTTGAATTTTTTTCATTATTCTGAAAAAAAACCGTTTTTTTGCTTATTTTCTGTGAAAAAGAGCAGAGTTATTCGTTCCAGAACGGCTCCTTCTCGTGCCGCTGGGGTCTATCCATAAGCGCGCGGAGCGAGTCGGACGGCTTCCCGTTTTCAAAGCAGATTTTATACAGCTGTTCAATAATCGGAACATAGACCTTATGCTGTTTCGCAAGCTCTAACGCGATTTTTGCGCAGCTATACCCCTCGACTGTTCCGACTGTTTTTACAGCCTCCGCCGCCGACATACCCTCGCCGATAAGTATTCCCGCGCGGTGATTACGCGAATGAACCGAGGTACAGGTTACGATAAGGTCGCCCACGCCCGCAAGCCCCGTAAAGGTTTCCCACTTCGCCCCAAGTGCGTTTCCGAGTCGGGTAATCTCCGCAAGCCCGCGCGTCATCAGCGATGCGGTCGTATTATCGCCGAGCTTCATTCCCTCGATAATGCCGCAGCAGAGCGCAATCGGATTTTTCAGCGCGGCGGCAATCTCACAGCCTGCCGTATCGTCGTTTATATAGGTGCGGAAGGTTTCAGTCTGAAGATTATCCTGTAAAAACTCCGCACATCCCTCGTCGTCGCTTGCAAAAACGACTGTCGTAGGTATTCCCCGTCCGATTTCCTCGGCGTGGCATGGTCCCGCCATAACCGCAATTCTGTTATTCGGAAGCTCCTCGCGAAGCACCTGCGAAAGCCGCTTATGAGTTCCGTCCTCGAAACCCTTTCCGACGTTAAGGACAACTGTTTCGGGGAGAATATGCTCCTTTACCTTTTGTGCGACCTCGCGCACAAACTTTGACGGGATCGCGAACACAACAATGTCCGCCCCTTTTACACACGAGATGTCGGTAGTAAAGAGTATTCTGTTCGACACCGGCACGCCCGGTAAAAGCCGTTTATGCTCGCCGAAACGCTGTATATCAGCAATCTCGTCGGGATATTTTGTCCAAGCCGTGATTTCGTGACCGCCCTTATCCCAGAGTACCGAGAGAGCTGTTCCGAATCCACAGCCGAGTATGGTTATCTTCATTGCATTTACCTTTCTTTCCTACGCAAAAGCTTGCGAAAAGCACATTCCCTTTTCACACCTTGCGCCTGCCCCGAAAATCGGAACAGGCGCGATTTTTATCAAATTTTATTACAGACGTTCAAATCCGTCTGACGATTTACTTATCCCAGCTGCAAAGCTCCTCGTAAAGACCAATGTAAAGTTTAGCCGACTGCTTCCAGCTGAAATCAGCCTTTAAGCCGCGTTCAACAAGCGCGTCCCAGCCCTTCTTATCATTGTCGTAAAGATCCTTAGCACGATTAATCGCGCCGAGCATATCCATAGCATTGTATGACTGGAATGTAAAGCCAAGTCCCTCGCCGCTTTCATCGCCATAGTCGAGAATGGAGTCCTTTAAGCCGCCTGTCGCGCGTACAATCGGAACAGTTCCGTAACGCAGCGCGATCATCTGCGCAAGTCCGCAAGGTTCGCTCTTACTCGGCATAAGGAACATATCAGCGCCGGCATAAATTGCCTTTGCGTATGACGGGATATAGCCGCACTTGAAGCTTACCGCTTCGGGGTACTTGTTCTGCATATAGTAGAAGAAATCCTCGTACTGCTTTTCGCCCGAACCGAGAACAACAACCTTGATTCCCGAACAAATGATGTCGTCAAGGACGCACTTGATAAGGTCGAAGCCCTTATGCTCAACAAGGCGCGAAACAATACCCATAACGGGAACGTCGCACTGCGGAAGATTTGCTTCCTTAAGCAGCTCCTCACGGCATTTCTTCTTACCCGCC
Source organism: uncultured Ruminiclostridium sp. (assembly GCA_964489095.1). Taxonomy (GTDB): domain Bacteria; phylum Bacillota; class Clostridia; order Oscillospirales; family Ruminococcaceae; genus Ruminiclostridium_E. Next base: position 7,931 of record CAZAXM010000023.1, read on the forward strand.
ATCTTTCCGGGCTTGAAGTTCGCGGCAATGCTCTTGTCGGTTTCGCTGTTGTACATATCCGTGTCGATTCCGTTAAGGAAGCCGCAGGTCTTGTACTGCTTAGAATTAAGGCAGCGGTCAAGTCCGTGCGAGAACCAGGGGTTAAGAATTTCATGTGCATAAGTAGGAGAAACGGTCGTAACCTTATCCGCCATTTCAATTGCACCCTTCATAAGGTTCACGTCGCCGTCGTATTCGATAATCGAGCTTAAATGGCGCGGAATCGAGAAAATCTCCTCCGCAAGCTCAAGTCCGTACTGACCCTGATAGCCGATATTGTGGATCGTGAAAACATTGCGCATACCCCACATATTGTGGTGGTACTTATAGTAAATGTTGTAATAAACGGGAACGAGAGCGGTCTGCCAGTCGTTCGAGTTGATGATATCAGGCTTTAATTCGAGATGTTCGATCATTTCGAGAATCGCGCGCGAGAAGAAAGCATAGCGTTCCGCGTCGTCGTAGTAACCGTAAAGACCATGGTCGCGCTTAAAATAATACTCGTTGTCGATGAAATAATATGTTACTCCGTTAAGCTTTGTCGTGAAGATACCGCAGTACTGTGAACGCCAGCCTACGGGAACATAGAAGTTCGTGACATATTCAAACTTATTGCGTACCTCGGATTTAATCGAATTAATGTAGTACGGCATAACGACCATACATTCATGTCCCGCTTCAACAAGCGCTTTCGGGAGTGAACCCGCTACATCTGCTAATCCGCCCGATGCCGCAAAGGGCTGAGCCTCGCTGGCTGCATACAAAATCTTCATAAATGACCAATCCTTTCCACTTGAGGAAGCTTCCGTCAGATATATGCCGTCCTCTGTTTTGGGCAGGGTTTTTAGCAAACTCTGCTCTTAAACACATTATATCATATTTTTGAAAAATTGCAATAGTTTTATAAAAATTCGTTGTGCAACACGCAAGAATTGTTAATGTTGTACAAAATAATTTACAACATTTAAGCACGCGGGATTTGACAAATCGTGTCGTATATGGTAAACTAATGAAAAAGCGACAGGAGGAAGAGTATGTTTTTCCGAAAAAAGATTTTCAAGTCAGCCGAGCAGAAGGCTGCCGAGGAGCAGCCGAAAACCAAAAAAGTGCAGTACGTTCCAATGGACATTGCGGAGCTGCGCGCGGCTCTGAACGCAGATATCGGCGCCCTTGTGCCGCTTGAACCCGTCAACTATTATGCCTCAAAGGATAAGTTTCTGCAATGCACCTTCCACTACAACGAGGACTATTCGCAGGTGTATTTCGTGGTGGAGCTGTACGAATACGACCGTCCCGTCGCCTCAACAGCTTACTATAAAGCGGACTACGAGCTTATGAAGCGGGCGCTCAGACGCTTCGGACAACAAATCTGAACCCCTGAGCAGCTGTTTTTGTGAAAATTTTGTGAAATACTTGACAAATTGAATTTTATCAGCTATAATAAAGTTACTACAAAACAAATGCAGCGACAGGGAACAAAGCATTCTCGGCTTTTCAGAGAGCCGCCGTTAGGTGTGAGGCGGTAAGCGGAGCTTGTCATAACTCGCCCTCAAGCAGTCAGACTGAACATTGCAGTAAGTCTGATCGGGTTTCTCCCGTTACAGAGAAGCGCATTGATAGATGCAGCAAAGTGGGTGCTATGCACCAAGAAGAGTGGTACCACGAGGATTATCTCCCCGTCTCTTTAACAGGAGGCGGGGAGTTTTTGTTTTATGCTGCCGAGCTGCTGAAAGGAAAAGAAAATGGAGAACACTAAAAAATACAGAAAGAATTATTTTATCCCTCCCGTAAAGGAAGCACGATGGACAAAGCGCGAGAATATAACCTCCGCGCCCGTCTGGTGCAGCGTTGACCTGCGCGACGGGAACCAGGCGCTTGTAGTTCCGATGAGCCTTGAAGAAAAGCTCGAATTTTTCACAGTTCTGGTGCGGCTTGGATTTAAGGAAATCGAAATCGGATTTCCTGCGGCAAGCGAAACGGAATATGAGTTCTGCCGCGCACTTATCGAACGCGGTCTTATTCCCGACGACGTTACGATACAGGTGCTTACTCAATCGCGTGAGCATATAATCAGGAAAACTTTTGAGGCGCTTGAGGGCGCAAAAAACGCCATCGTCCATCTCTATAACTCCACCTCGGTAGCGCAGCGTGAACAGGTGTTCAAAAAGGAAAAAAACGAGATAACCGAAATCGCGGTGAGCGGCGCGAAGATGCTTAAAGAATACGCCGAAAAGACGGCGGGAAACTTTCGCTTTGAATATTCGCCCGAAAGCTTTACGGGCACAGAGCCAGAATACGCGCTTGAAATCTGCAACGAGGTGCTTAAAATCTGGGAGCCGACCCCCGAAAACAAGGTTATCATAAACCTGCCCGTCACGGTTGAGCTTTCACTCCCACACGTTTACGCAAATCAGGTCGAATATATGTGCGACAACCTCTACAAACGTGAAAACGTCGTTGTTTCGCTTCACCCGCATAACGACCGCGGATGCGCGGTTGCGGACACGGAACTTGGACTGCTTGCGGGCGCAGATCGTGTTGAGGGAACGCTTTTCGGGAACGGCGAGCGCACGGGAAATGTCGATATAGTAACGCTTGCCCTTAATATGTACAGCCACGGCGTTGACCCGAAGCTTGATTTCTCGGATTTGCCGTCAGTTGTAAAAATTTATGAACAGATGACGTGTATGCACGTCGGCGACCGCCAGCCGTACAGCGGAGCGCTTGTCTTTGCAGCGTTCTCCGGTTCGCATCAGGACGCGATCGCAAAGGGTATGAAATGGCGCGAGGACGGCAAGTCGGATTTCTGGGACGTTCCGTATCTGCCCATTGACCCGAAGGATATCGGCAGGCAGTACGACGGCGACATTATCCGGATCAACAGCCAGAGCGGAAAGGGCGGAATAGGCTACCTTCTCCACCAGAAATTCGGCATAAATCTTCCGCTTAAAATGCGCGAAACGGTCGGCTACGCAGTCAAGGACGTTTCCGACAAGGAACACCGCGAGCTTTCACCCGCCGACGTTCACGATGTTTTCACTGGTATGTTTGTAAACGTAGACGCGCCGCTTAAATTTATCGAGGTTCACTACGTCCAGAAACCTACAGAATACCTCGCCGAGCTAACCGTTATGCACAACGGCGTAAAGCGTGTTATGAACGGCAAGGGTAACGGACGACTCGACGCAGTTGCGGACGCGGTACGCTGTGCGCTCGGAATAAGCTTCTCCGTCCTCTCCTATGCCGAGCAGGCTCTCGGCGAAGGCTCGGATTCACAGGCTATGTCTTATATTGAAATATGCAGCAAAAACGGCGAACTTACATGGGGCGCGGGACTTCACACCGATATTATCGCCTCCTCGGTTCATGCGCTTATCTGTGCAATCAACCGCAGCGGTATCGCACAATAACCTGTAAAAAAGGTACGTCGGCTCTGCCTTTGATATATAATGTATAATGTTGAACAAAAGAACAAAAGACAACAAGACGATAAATGGGGCGTCCGACAGCCCCGAACGTACAAAACAACGGCTTCACATCATCAGATGCGAAGCCGTTTTCGTTATCAGAATGTAAAATCAAGCGGACCCGCCGCGAAAGAATCCATCTCGTCTTTGACAGTTTTAGTTTCAGACGGAACGCTTCCGAAATTAAACACCTCTTCTTCCTTAGCAGGCGAACGGTTTATAACAGGTCTTTGAACCTCGCCGATCTCGGAAATGTTTTTTAGCTCAACAGTATACGCGCTCGGCGTAATTTTAAGCTCGCTGTCGTCCGCTTCGGTGTTCTCCTCACCTATCGGCTTGATGATGTGCTGTCCATAGTATGCATCGTCGCCGTGCTTACGAAGATAGTGTTTATCGAGAAGTTCGTCCTGAATGCGTGTAAGACCGAACTGGAAGTTTACGTTGTACACCGCCATATGTGCAACCTCCTCCAGAACTACCGACGCCTCAACCGATTTTTTCGGTGATACGCCCCAGGTGAACGGACCGTGGGAAGCAACCAGACATGCGGGCATATCCATCGGGTCAACCCGCCGCGCGTTTATCGTGTCAACGATATGATACCCCGTCTGCTTCTCGTAATCGGTTTCAATCTGTTCTTTTTTCATAGGAACCGTACACGGAATATCACCGTAGAAATAATCCGCGTGCGTCGTTCCGTAGGCAACAATGTCAAGCCCCGCCTGCGCCCAGATTGTCGCAAAAAGAGAGTGTGTGTGCGTAACACCGCCGATTTTCGGGAACGACTGGTAAAGCGCAAGATGCGTCGGCGTATCAGTAGACGGATTAAGGTCGCCCTCTACGACGTTCCCCTCCATATCAACAACAACCATATTTTCAGGGGACAGCTCTTCATAAGGAACTCCCGACGGCTTAATAACGACCAAGCCCGATTCGCGGTCGATTCCCGAAACATTTCCCCACGTAAACTTAACAAGTCCATATTTCTGAAGCATCATATTCGCTTCGTAAACCTGTCGGCGAAGTTCTTCAAGCATAATTTACCCAACCTTCCCGGCAAAAGCCGCACTATAATACCTTTATTATATACCATTTTCGGGTGGTTTTCAAGACGTTTTAAAATTTTCTATTATTAAGTCATTTTTTCACTTTTATTTTGTGCATTTTCCCGAATCCCAGAAAAACTCCGCCTTAACGCGCCCGTCACGATCAAATTCGACGCCATCGGCTATTAAAAGTTCAACCTGCCTGTTCGCACCACCGAAGGCGAATGCCTCCGAAACCTCGCCAAGGCGATTTACAACACGATAGCAGGGAATGTTAGCGGGGTCGGGATTAACGTGAAGCGCATAACCGACGACCCTCGACCAGCGCGGATTGCCCGCGAGCCGCGCAACCTGTCCGTAAGAAGCGACCTTTCCACGCGGAATTTTCGCTACGACTGCGTAAATCTTTTCAAAGACCGTCAATTCAGCTCCTCCAGCTGCTCCAGCCAGAGTCTGCTCACCGCGTCGCTCGGCATTCTCCAGTCTGCACGTGGGGAAAGCGTAACCGAGCCGACCTTCGGGCCATCGGGAAGGCAGGAGCGCTTGAACTGCTGATTAAAGAAGCGGCGGTAGAAGGTTTTAAGCCATTTCAGAACTGTTTCGCGGTCGTAATCTCCGCCGAAAGCGTGAAGCGCAAGACGGAAAACCTTTCGCGGCGCACAGCCCCAGCGTATACCATAATAAAGGAAGAAATCGTGAAGCTCATAAGGACCTACCAGATCCTCGGTTTTTTGAGTTATCTTATCGGAATCCGCGGGCAGAAGCTCAGGGCTTACGGGAGTATCCAGAATATCGCGGAGCACAGCGCTCAGCTTTTCATCGCCGCACACATCGCTGTAATACGAAACAATGTACCTCACCAACGTTTTCGGCACGGACGCATTGACCCCGTACATGGACATATGGTCGCCGTTGTAGGTTGCCCAGCCCAGCGCAAGCTCCGACAGGTCGCCCGTGCCGACAACAAGGCCGTTCTGCTGATTTGCAATATCCATAAGAATCTGCGTCCGCTCACGCGCCTGACCGTTTTCGTAGACAACGTTGAAGTTCTGCGGGTCGTGACCAATATCGGCGAAATGCACGTTTACGCTTTCCGCAATATCAATCTCGCGGAACGTCACGCCGAGCCGCTCGCAAAGCAGCTGTGCATTACTATGTGTTCGGGAAGTCGTGCCGAAACACGGCATTGTTACCGCCGTAATGTCAGTGCGCGGGCGGTTCAGCATATCAATCGCCCTTACCGCAACGATGAGCGCAAGACAGCTGTCCAGCCCGCCAGAAATGCCTATTACAGCGCTCTGCGCACGGGTATGTTCAAGCCGCTTTTTCAGACCGCAGCTCTGCATTGTCAGAATATCCTCGCAGCGTTTGTCGCGGTCGGCTTTTCCATTCGGCACAAACGGCGTTTTCGGAATATATCGCTTCAACTCCGTTTCGGTCGGCTTCATGCTGAAATACACCGTTTCAGCCGTATCGGTCGGAATAAAGCTTGTATTCCTGCGGCGTTCAAAGGCAAGCCTTCCAAGGTCGGCTTCCGCTGTTATGAGTCCATTTTTGAAAAGCTCCGTTTCCGCAAGCACCGCGCCGTTCTCCGCGATAATGTTATGCCCGCCGAAAACCATATCAGATGTACTTTCACCGTCCCCCGCGCTCGCGTAGGCATAAGCGCAGAGAAGCCGCGCAGACTGGCTCTTAACAAGCTCGCGGCGGTATTCAGCTTTTCCTATCATTTCATTGCTCGCGGAAAGGTTGAGGATGATACCCGCGCCCGAAAGCGCAAGCTCTCCCGACGGCGGGCAGGGCGACCACAGATCCTCGCAAAGCTCCACGCCGAAGGAAAATTCGGGCATTTCCCTGCAGCGGAACACAACAGGGCGATGCCCGCTCTCGAAGTGCCGCTTTTCGTAAAACTCGTTGTAGTTCGGAATATATTTTTTCGGAACAATTCCTAAAATTTCACCGTGGTAAATTACAGCCGCGCTGTTATAAAGCTTGCCATTTTCACGCACCGGCGCACCTACCGCGAAAATTATATCAAGCTCCGCAGTTTCGGCGGCAATTCTCTCAACAGCCGCCGCTGCTCCGTCCAGAAGCGTTTCCTGAAAAAACAAATCCCCGCAGGTGTAGCCCGTAACGCAAAGCTCCGGTAAAGCCAGCAGCCTTACCCCCTCGCTGTGCGCCGCGCGTACAGCCGCAATAATCTGTTCAGCGTTATATTCGCAGTCTGCAACCCGAACGCTCGGCGTTGACGCTCCTATTTTTATAAATCCGTCCTTCATAGCCTGTTCCTTTCCTTCGTCACTTTTTACGACAGCTTCCTGCGAAGCGCCTCAAGCTCCGCAAGCTGTTCGTCCGTAACCGTTTTATTGTCATATCTGAGCCCGTTATAGACGCGGGCAAGCTCCTCCGTATCGCCGCCGAAAACCGCCCTGCCCTTTCCGAGCTGCTGTCCAACCGTGTCGGGCGGAATGATTCCCGCCTTGTTTCTGTTGAGCGCACGGAGTATCAAACGGTAGCCAAGGCGATATTTTTCAGTTTTATCACGCTCCGCACGGTAAAGCCGAAGAAGCTTACTGTCACTGATTGGCTCGTACGCGCGGCTTTTTGCGGGAAGTTCTTCAACGAAATCGACAAAGCCCATTTCCTCGCCATTTTCGTGATTTTCACGTAAAAAAAAGCCGTAAATCCGCTCAAAAAACGCCTTTATTACATTAAAGATTTTCTTTCGGAACACTATAGCTGCGGTAATAGCGGCGATTACGAAAACGACCGCCATTATATCTCCTGCACTCCCCTGCTCCGCATAGCTGAGCGAAAACTCGCCCGCCTCGCCCTCTTCGACCTCCATCGACTCTGCATTTCCGCGCATAAGCCAGACGAAAAGCTGCACCAGAAGGCGACCGAGATTTTCAAGAAAAGCGGCTATGCCGTCCTTGAAAAAGTACAGCCCCAGACCCGCCGAGATTATTATAAGCACGAGCGCGGCATTATACCCCGAAAGCCCTTTCGGAAGCATTGTGCGCGTTTCGGCGCGACGGCTTGCCTTGTCGTAAATACCGCTCTGGTTTATAAGCACCGCCGACATCGCCAGTTCAGCCACGAACATTATAACAACCGCGCTGCGAACAGGCTCCCGGAGCGCGTCAGGCGCAAGCGAACCGAAGAAAATGTATGCTGCAAGCGTTACGACAATGTACACCGCCAGCATAAATGCGGGATAAAAATCGGCATAATGCTTTTTTACGGCACGTTCGCCGATAAAGTACCACAGAACTGAGCATAAACCCGCAGACGTTATGAGAGAAAGGCTGCCCGTAAACGCAAACAGTGCAAGCGACGGGAAAAAACAGCACACCCCTATCGTCCGCAGAAAAAAAACGGGGAGTTTTTTTCTTTTATTCAGCACAAAGCCAAGTGCAAAAAAAACGCCGAAACAGGCATAATACCCCGCAAAACGCAGCGGGCTGAACCCGCCGAAGGCAAGCACGTCGTTTGTGAGCATCAGCGGAAGCGTCACCATTCCGAGAGCAACTCCCGCCAGTATTTTCAGCAGCCGCGACCGCATATCCTCACTCCTTAATCCACAAAAATGTATTTATGAAGCCGACCCAGCGGCTTGATCTGAAGGTCGTCCGGAATTTCATCTGTGTTACAGTAGACGATAACGTTTTTTTCGCGCCCCGCGCTCCTGTGCAGCTGCGAATACAGCTCCCCGTCAAGATACGGGGTAATCAGCACAAGGTCGGTGTACGTCGAAAGGTCAAGCGCAGCAAAAAACGTCCCGAAAACCTCATCACAGGTGTTCTCCGCCGCCGCAAGCACTCTGAGCAGCTTCATATAAGCCTCGCTGTCAGAACCACCCTCGCTGAAAACCCTGCCCGACCCGTTTATTGCTAAATCAGCCGGAGTTTTCGTCTGCGCGCAAAGTTCAAGAATAAAAGCCGCCGCTTTTATCATTGTTTCGGTATCGGAAATTATCGGCGGTGTCGGTTCGCCAAGCGGAGAACGCTGAAAATTGAGCAGGATAAGCATACGATTGGAGGTGGTAAAATCATTGCTGGAAACCATAAGCTTACCCACACGCGCAGTGCTGTTCCAATGAATATGATTAAGCGGCTCACAGCCCGTATAATCGCGCGCTCCCGACCGCATAAACACGTCCTCGCAGATAAACCGGCGCGTCAGAATTTCGCCGTAAAGCTCCCGTGAGGAAAGCTCGCCCTGAGCGACCTCATAGGGGGCGGGGAGAATGCGGATTTTTCGGTTAATGTCCAGCTTAGCCGACGAAAGCTCAAAACCGAAAACATCGCCGACAATAACCGAGCCTGTTTCAAGTGTAAAAACGCCGCGTTTAAGTGCGACTGCCTTCCTTGTACGGACGCACCTCTGATACGGTTTAAGCGCAAAAACGCTCGGAACAAAGCGTGCGTCGGAGGCGCGCGCCGCCTTACTGCCTGTAAACTCCAGCCAGCGGCTTGTCGAAAGCTCGGTTTTTACCCACGGCAGCGGAAGCCATTTACGATTTTCGATCTCCTCGACAATTTCAATCGTGTCGCCCTCGAAAGCCTCGTCGGTGTTGAAACGGACGGTGTACACCAGATTTTTCAGCGCGAGCTTCCGATATAACAATTGTTCCAAAAAGGCAAGAGCGCCAACGATAATCAGAATTACTATAAGCTCCATTACAGCTCCTCGGTCGGAACGTCAACCCCCGCAAGAAGTTCGTTTGTAACCTCCTCCGCCGCAGCCCGCGAAGCTCCGCGCAGGGCAAGCTCACGGCAGATAATACGATGTGGGATAACATAGGGCGCAACCTTTTTTACAGTATCGGGCGTTACAAACTCTTCACCCATAGCGGCGGCGTAAGCCTGCGCCATTTTTTTCAGCGCGATAAGTCCGCGCGCGCTCAGCCCAAGGCGGATCTTCTCGTGGTTACGCGAAGCTGCGCCTATATCAGCAATGTAGCCAAGGACTGTTTCGTTTACAGGTGTTTTTAAGGCTTTCTCCGAGGCCGAACGAACGTCCTCGGCGGTAAGGACCTCTTTTATGCGGTCAACGGGGTGCTCTCCGCCGACAGCCGAAAGTACTCCGATTTCCTCCGCCCTGTCCGCGTAGCCGAGCGAAAGCCGCACCAGAAAGCGGTCAAGCTGAGCTTCGGGGAGCGGATAGGTGCCCGCCGTTTCGATGGGATTCTGCGTTGCGATAACAAAAAACGGACGTTCAAGAGGATACGTTTCCCCGTCGATCGTCGCCGTTCCCTCGCCCATACATTCCAGAAGAGCGGACTGGGTTCGCGGAGTTGCACGGTTCACCTCGTCGGCAAGAAGAATGTTTGTGAAAACAGGACCCTTTCTCAGCACAAACTCCTGTGTTTTCATATTGAACCAGTTCATTCCGGTTATATCTGCGGGAAGCAGGTCGGGAGTGAACTGGATTCGCTTAAAGCCACAACCCAGCGAGCCTGCAAGCGCCCGCGCGAGCATGGTTTTTCCCGTTCCCGGCACGTCCTCTAAAAGGACGTGTCCTCCCGCAAGCAGTGCTGCGATAACAATATCAATTTCCGCGTTTTTTCCGCGTATAACGGTAGAAACGTTCTCTCTTAGCCTTATGGCAAGCTCTTTCGCGTGCATACGCAATCCTTTCTGTTCCGAAAAACGGACCGCCGTTTAAGCGGTCCGTACATAATTACTGAACATTGTAATATTTATCGTAGTTGATAAGCTCCTCAAGCATTTTCGGAAGTTCGGCGTCCATATTTTCGTCAGTGAACTGGCAGGTTCCGACAGCCTTGTGACCGCCGCCGCCGTATTTAAGCATAAGCTTACCGACGTCAACCTTGCTGGTACGATTGAGAATGGAGTAGCCGACTGCCGCAGAGCAGCCCTTTCCGCCTCTTCCCGAAACGATCCACGCGGATATGTTCTGTTCGGGGTAAAGGCTGTAAATCATAAAGCGGTTGCCCGTATAAATCGGGTCTACGCCGCGCAGGTCGCTTATAATAACATCGCCCTTGACTATGGTGTGTGCGTGAACCATTTCCTTGAACAACTCGGACTGCTCATTATAAACCTCGATCCGCTCCTTAATGTCAGGCATATCGAGGATTTCCTGCGTGGTCATAGTACGGCAGCACACCAGCAGTTTTTCCATAAGCTGATAGTTGCTGATTGTAAAGTTGCGGAAGCGTCCGAGACCCGTTCTGGGATCCATAAGAAATCCGACAAGAATCCATCCCTTGGGGTTAAGCACCTCGTCAATTGTGAGATTGCCGCTATCGACCTTATCAACCGCCTCCATAAGGTCGTCAAACTGCGGGAAGCGTTCTTTTCCGCCGTAATATTCGTAGATGATACGCGCGCAGCTGGGAGTAACGCGGCTTTCGCCCTTGTACTTGCCCTCAAGCTGATTGCGCTCATATTCGCTTGAATGGTGGTCAAACCACAGACCGCAGCCCTCAACAAACGGAACGTTAGCGAGAACGTCGTTTTCCGTTACAGGAACAAGCCCGTCCTGAATATCCTTCGGGTGTTTAAAGGTATATGAGTCGATAATACCTGCTTCAAGCAGAAGCGCACCACAGGCAAGTCCGTCAAAATCGGAACGTGTAATTAAATTCATCATGAGCTTTTCCTCCGTTTGTCGCCGCAGCGATTTTTACCACATACAGCCGCTGATTATTCGGTGATGTCATTATAATTATATCAAATTATTTCAAATTTTGCAACAGAATTTATAAAAATAATGCAATTTTTACAAAAAATCTTGTAAGAGGATTGAGTTTTTCCATATAAAACCGATACAAGCCTATTGTAAATGCGGCGGAAGCCTGTCTTTCCTCCTCGGTTACGGGAGAAAGCTCCTGTTTTCCGAACTCGGATTTGATAAAAATAGGCATTATATCCGTAAGGAACAATTTAGTCCCTTTTAAGACCTCCGCGTCTGCGCGCTGAGCGAAATCGTCGGGCATTTCATTAGCGGGAACAGCCCCCATACGGCGCAGAAGCTCTGTTACAAGCGCGTACATTTCGGACGCGGCGCGGTGCGGCGGCTTTTTTCTGAAACCGCGCAGCGTTCTCTTTTCCGCTTCATTTACGGAACGGATAAACAGTACGGTAATCGCCAGGACTGCAAAAACCAGAACAGCTGTTACAACGAAAGGTAAAAACTCTACGAAAATATCGCCGAAATTCTTTTCATGTACTGCGGTCGTTCCTGTCCCGACTCCACCGGAAGGCGTATCGGGCGGGGCGGTCGTCAAGATCTCCGCCTCTTCCCCGGCATTCTCTCCGGTTTCTGAACCGTCCGTTTCCGCAGGAGAAACAGCAGTTCCCGTTGTTGTCACGGTTATTGCAGGAGTTGATTCAGCGGGAGAGATTATCGGTTCTTCGTTTATTTCACTATCGCCCGACACTTCTTCAAATGTCGCATCGCCAAAGCCCGAAACCGAAGCTGTCGGGTCGAACGGAAGCCAGCCGACATTATCAAAGTAAACCTCGACCCAGGCATGAAGGTTATTTTCGTAAAGCGTGGTAAGATATGTTCCGTCGCTCTGAGGCTCGCCGCCCGTTACAACGTAACCTGTCACATAGCGCGCGGGAAAGCCCATATCGCGCATCGCCAGCGTCATTGCTGTCGCGAAAAGCGCGCAATGCCCTTCTTTTGTTTCAAAAAGAAAGTTTTCGAGCATTTCATCGCCTTTTCCGTTATCAGCCGTAAGCGAGTATGAGAAATTGTCCTTAAAATAACGGCAAGTACCCGCCGCGATCTCGTAATCGCTCATTCCCCTGCTGACATAACCCTCGGAAAGCAAGACCTCGTGGAGCTTTTTCCCCGTTTCATTTGTCCCGCTGTACGCCTTATAAACATAATCGCGGTACTGCGCGATTTTCGTGTTATACTCGCCAAGCGAAATGTCATCGGGAAGCGTCCAGTTGTAATTCTCACTATAAAGTGCCGAAGTGACCGCGCTGCTCATATAGCCATTTTCCATATCCGGAACAAGCGCAAGGCACTCGTATGTTTTAAGGTAGCCGCTCCCGTAGCCTGTACGAAGCACAGTATCGCCGTAGCCGCTGAAATACTTATTATTCTTATAATTCAGGTCATACGGCTCGGTCGGCATAAAAACGACCCGCGAGCTTTGCAGATACGTAATCGACACCTTTCTCAGCGGAAAGAACACTTCGGGGTCATACCCGTAAACGCTAAGCCTCTGGCGAAGCACACGGTACTGCGTTTCGGGGTAAAAGCTCTCGAAAATGTCACTGTAACGCCTTCCGCTGTCGTCCTTAAAGCGATCGTATTCGCCTTTTATATCAGTCCAGCCGCTCCCGTAAAAATCTACGCCGATGTCGCCGCGGAGGTAAACGGGAACGCTCCCGTCGTCGAGTCTTACCTCTAAAACAGCTGCATTTCCATTCACGGGCGTGCCGATTCCGATTCCGCCGGAACCGCTGCCGTAAGTCGAATAGCTAAAATAGCCTCCGTCGTTTATGCGCGGGGTCGCGTTACCAAGAAATTCGCTGACGTTTTCGCCAACGCTTGCGCTTATCCTGCTTACCTCCTCGATAAGCTCCTGATAATCAAGCCCTTGTCCGTCGGGGATAAGCTTGTCCGCAAAAACAACGACAGCAGCGGCGATAATCGTCATAGCTATCGCGTTCGCACTGTATTTTACATAGCGCGGCAGATCGCCGGCAAGCCGCCTTTTCAGAATGAAGAATCTTGTTCTTCGGCTGTAGCTCTTTTCGCTGCGCCGTTCGGACTCGCGCGCGGCTTTAGCCTTTCCGAACACGAGCAGTCCGTCGATATGAAAATCGGTATGGATAACACAAAGCGCGCAGAGAAGCGCGATAAACGGTATCATTTCCGCGTGGAAACCTGCAAATTCAGCCGCGAAAGCGGGTGCGAAGAAAACTGCCACGAACAGAACGGGTGCGGCAAGACGGATACGGGTACGGCAGCTCAACACAACTATAAATGACAACGCTATAATCGCGAGTATTATGAACAGTGCGAAGCCCTCAGCCGCCGAGTAGTGATACGCGCCGCTTTCCAGCTTTTCGCGGGAATGGATAAGATAAGGCGCGGTATCGAGAAGCCGGCTCTCCAGCTTCAGCATCAGCATATCCCAGAAAAAGCTCAGTTTTTCCGCCAATTCATCGAATTTTACAGCGCAGAATATTCCCCCGCCGAGAAGAATCGTAAGACTTACCGCCCACGCGGGAAAAATCGACATAAGCGTATACAAAACAGCGGTAGTTCCCGCCGTTATAAGGCACACTGCCTGCACATCGACAAATACAGAATATAACGAAACGATCGCTAGCGCGATCGACGCGGAAAAAGCGGACAGCAAGACAAGCCTGAACAGGAAAAGTCCCGTCAGGGTCGGTTGTATATTCGAGTATACATCGTGCAGGATCACGTTCTGCTTGCCTTGCTGGTTCATATATAATGTTCCTTAATTATTGATTAGTGAATTTCTCAAAGAAACCGCGATATCCTCCGCGTCAATTACTGAAATTGACAGCCGCAGGTCGGTTTCGAGAAGCGAGATCAGCGCTCTGTCAGGTTCTTCACCCGTAAGCAGCAGGCGTATTCTCTTGCAGGTCGAAAGTCCTCCGCCGAGAAGCCGCCGAAGCACCTCCGCGTCAATTCTTACAGCGGAAATGAAAACAGTTTCCGCATTCAGCGAAAGCTCGTTCATTTTCCCTGCAAGCGCAGACAGCCCGCCGTTTTCGGTTACCGGAATTATCGAAAACATTCCGTACAGCTTTTCAAAATCCTCCGAACTCTCAACTCCGAAGTGCTCCGTAGTTTCCTCGTCCGTTCTGAACAGGTTGACTGCCGTTCTTCCGTCGGCGATTATTTTTGACGTAAGCGCGAGCGACACCTCGACTGCTGCGTCCGCTGCGCGGATATTATCCTCGTTATCCTCGGAATAACCCGTAAGCTCGGTAAGTATTACCGAATTTGCGCCGAGATTCTGTTCCATCTGCTTTACCATAAGCTCGTCCTGTTTCGCTGAGAGCTTCCAATGAACATAACGCAGCGTTTCACCCTCGGAATACTCGCGGACTGACGAAAAGGAGTTGCTGTCAAAAAAGGACAGCTTAGTCTGCGGGCTTTCGAGTTCGTCAGCACAAAGCGCGTCCGTCCTATCGAGCGACAACCGCCTTGGCGCAGCAACAACCCTCGCCGACGGCGTCAGCCTTATTTTAATTCGGAACAAGCCCAGCAAATCATAAAGCACCGCCTCGCTTATCCCAAGGTGATACTCGCCGCGGTATTTAAGACAGCCGCTGAACAAAAGTTCGGTTTTACAAAACGGCATAACGCTCACTATCATCGTCTTATCTGGGATAATCGAGCCGTCTTCGTCCTGAAAAACTCCCTTTACGCAAACGGGCGACATCGGCATAATAAAGCGATTGCGGATAGTTACGGTTATTGAAAAGCGGCAAAGCTTCTGGACAAAAAGTGCCTTCGGCTTAACCTCAAGCTTAAGCGCGAACCGCTCCGCAATGAGCAAAAAAAGCGTCACTATCGGCAGAATGACAAGCGTCACTAAAAGCAAAAACGTCAGCTTACTTTGGTAAACGCCTGCAAAAACAGCTGCCGCAATCAGCAATACTGCGTAAAAAAGCCTGTTTCTTCTCATTTTTAACCCCTGCCCGTAAAAGGCGGTTTTACGGATTTCACGATCTCGCGAAGCACGTCCATAACCTCGATATGCTTCATTTTCGCGTCCTGTGTAAGACGTATTCTGTGCGGGAGAATATACGGCGTCATTCTAAGCACGTCCTCCGGCACGACATAAGCGCGACTGTTCAGAAAAGCGTAACTCTGCGCGGCACGCATAAGTGCAATCGAAGCGCGCGGGCTTGCTCCGAGAAGAACCGCGACGTGGTTTCTGCTCGCCGCAACAAGCTCGACAATGTAACGGTACAACGACGGCTCGATATTTATTTCCCGAACCGTTTCCATAGCGGAAATTATCTCCTCTTTTGTGCAGATGGGAAGCACCTGTTCAAGCGGGTCGGAGGTCTGGCGGCTGGAAATAATGCCGATTTCCTGTTCAAGCGTCGGATAACCCATAGAAATCTTCATCATAAAACGGTCAAGCTGCGCTTCAGGAAGCGGAAAAGTACCAACGTATCCGAGCTCGTTCTGGGTTGCGATCACCATAAATGGCTGGGGAAGCTTATGCGATACGCCATCGACGGTTACAGTCTGTTCCTCCATCGCTTCGAGTAGAGCGGACTGCGTTTTCGGCGCGGCACGGTTTATCTCGTCCGCGAGGAGAATGTTCGTTATAACAAGTCCCTGACGGTACTCAAAGCGGTTAGCTTCCTTATTGAACATAGTAAAGCCTGTAATATCCGAAGCCATAACGTCGGGGGTGAACTGTGCGCGGCGGCTTATAAGTCCGGTCGCCTTTCCGAGGGCGGTCGCGAGGGTAGTTTTTCCAACACCGGGAACGTCCTCGATAAGCACATGACCACCCGAAAGGAGCGCGATAAGGAGCATTGTAACGACCTCGCGCTTTCCGACGATGACTTTCTCAACCTCGTCGGCTATCTGCTGCATTTTTTTATTCTTATTTATTGAAAATTTATCCATTTTTATGTCCTTATTTTGTAAAAGATATTGTAGGAATATTATAACACTTTTTCGCGGTAAAATCAACCGCTTTCGGAAATTGTAATAAATTTGTAATAATTTCCGCAAAAAGCGCAGCTGATACAGAATAATCCGGCAGAACAAGCCGCCGTCAGATATGACCGGAATTGCCGGACGCAAGCGGGAATATCTGAAAGGCGGCTCGGTGTACCGTCCGAAAGCTTAGCGTTTGCAATTATATTTTAAACTCGATCTGATGAAGTCAGATACGCTGAAATGAAAAAAATCCTGTATCACCAAAAACTTCCGAGGATTACGGGGGATTTGTCAAAAAAAATAAAGAAGAAAGGCTAAAAATGGTCATCGGGGTTATCCGTAGGGAAATATACGGTAAATTTTAAGACCTGACACGATTTACGGTCAGGTCTTACGCCGATCCAACCTGGTTCATTTACAGTCATTTAACAACGATTTTTGCTTCTATTCAGAATACATAAGCATAACGGCGTACACGCCCGAAACGCCTAAATCCGATTCGGGGTCTCCCTCAATTTCCGCCCGCGTCTCCTTAAACGCTTCGTAATGGGGCTGCTACACTATATCAATTGATATTCTGATCGCTTCATTTCCCTGAGAAAACAATATAATTAAAAACGACGAGGACGAAACACTTTCTTACTTCTTGAAGTTCTTGATGTTCTTGGACGCTTTAGGCTGATATGTGAAACCAGTGTAAGCTGTTCTGTTGGATGTTTCAATGCTTTTTTCAGCAGCCTTTGCCATTACCTTAAGAATTGTCTTCTTCATTTTTCTTCCTCCTTGGTGAAATTAATAATAAGACAGCATCCGCTGTCAAGGTATACGAAATTGGAAAAGCAAATTCTTTAAAATCAAAAATAAAAGACAACACACTTACCTCGAAAAGAGGTATAACCATTCCGAAAGAGCTTGCCGTAGAAGCAGGTCTGGAGAGCGGAACACCCGTTGATATTGAGGTTATTAACGGAAAGGTTGTAATCGGAAAACACGTCCCGAAATGCCGTTTTTGCGGCGACAAGTTTTCTCCCGTGATAAATTTCAAAGGAGTAGAAATTTGTCAAAGCTGCGCGGCTGAGCTTGGAAAGGCGGTGGCAAAATGACAGCGGAATACACAAAGCTCATTTCCGAATTGGCGGCACTTACCGAAACCATCAAGACAATGACCGAGCGGAAGAAAGCGATTGAAGCTGTTCTTTTGGTTCAGGGCGCAGACGACCTAAAGGATACGAAGGATAAATCCATATCCTACGCAGACGCGCGCGGAAACAGGCTCACCTATACCGAAGCCGTTTCTGTGTCCGTAATTTCTCCTACATATTTGCGACAGCTTTTCGGTGAGGCGTATGACAACATCATCAACGAAGTACCCAAAACCGATTACAAAATCGCGTCAAAGGCTCTTGAAAGAATGTTCGCCGCGCTGTACACAGGCGACATTACGCGCATTACGGTAAGCGAATTTTTTGAACAGCTCCTCTGCGGCGAAAAGGAGAAAAAGGCTCTGCGAAAAAAGCTCAGGGGGATCGATTACGAAAAGGACTGCGCGGCTCTTTCAGCCATAGGCGGGTTCAGCAGAAACGACGCTAAGGACTATGCGTATTTATTCGCTGACGCGGTTGTCTGGAGTCAGCTGATGAGCGTTTGTCAGCTTGCGGGAATGCCGCTTACAGATGATACAATCAACAGCATTATCCGTGGAATTAATGCCGCAATTTCTGTCGAAGAAACGACAAAGCTTCGGCTCGAAAGGACCGGCGAAGATGGCGGCTGCTGAACTGACTAAAAAAATATACAGCCTTGCGGCTGTATGCGGTGTTCTGAAATCGGGCAGCCACGACGACGGGCTTCACGACATTGTATATCGCGAAACGGGGAAAACGTCTGTTCGTGAGCTGACCGAAGCGGAAGCTAAACGTGTTATCGCGGAGCTTCAAGGTTACCTGCGCGTTTCAACGCTAGAACCGCCGCCCGCGAAGGCTACGGCTTCAAACGAACAGGTTCGGCTCGCCTTTCGGCTTGTTCATCGGCTCGCGGAGCTGGACAGAACTCCCTCGTCTGCTTCGCCGCGCGAACGTCTTTCAGGTGCAATTTTTAAGGTTACGGGGATAATGCCGAAACAGGACGGCGACCTATTTGAGGGTTTATCCGAGGAACAAGCCTCACAGCTGATTGAAACACTTAAAAGATACGTCCGTTCGGCGGAAAGGAAAAGCCAAAATGTCTGAAAATCCTTGCCCGTTTTGCGGCGAACAACTGGAGGAATTTATTACCGACCACATCACGCTCTACTCGCACTACGATAAAGACTTCAAACCGTCTTGCGAGGTGTTAATCTCCTTTGAGGAAAAAGCAAATTTTCGCGAACGATTTGAAAGGCGCGAGAGTGTGTCTGATGAAGCGTGTACGTTTTGTGGCGGCAGCGTTAATGTCGTAAAAGACAGCTATGGTGATACGCTTGTGAAGTGTACAAATCGCGAGTGCGAAGCGGTAATCAGTTTCGGAAGGCTAGCTATTCTCAATCGCGACAGACAGCCCAAATATACCACCGAGGAAACGTTGAAATTGTTCAAAAAAAGGCTCTAGAATAGCAAAACCGCCCTCAATGGGGCGGTTCGGCTTATGGCTGAAAATCACATAGCTCGTCAAGGGTAACCTTTAGTGCAGCGGCTAGCTTCTTAGCGTTCGTTATTGTGCATTCTCCGCGCTTCTCAATGTTTTCTATGGTTCGCACAGGAACACCCGAAAGTCTGGAAAGTGCAGGAACGGTAAAGCCCTTTTCAAGCCGTATTTCTCGCAGTTTCATATCCTTATCCCTTCTTGTTTTTAATCAGCCAATAAGCTAGCTTGGCAATACCAAAACATATCAGCATAATGCCGAGCGCAGTAAGAAATTTGTCCATAACTGTTGACAATGGCTTTGACTTGTGTTAGAATTTAAGTGCAAGGGAGCTTGCGCTCCCCGCACTTGCTGTTTATTTAATCGCTTTGTCGATTAGGATTAACAGCGTTCCTACGATTAAGTCTATCAAAGCCGTTATAAGTATTTCGCGGTACTTCGGCCTGGTAGGCTTTTTCTTTTTCTTAGCCATTGCTTTTCCTCCTTTCTGTAATATATCATACCACATATATTGGTGGTTGTCAATAGTTTTCAAAAAATTATTTTTAAGAAGTGAAACAATATGAATGTATCGGAATATATTCGTCCTGAACACTTGCAGGGTGAGCAAAAAGCGCTTGCGGAGCTTATCGGAATGGAAGCGAATATCAAGTTGGTGGAGGTTTACGGCGGCGAAAAAATGTTTATTTCCCGCCTTGACAGCATTATTTCAGCTAACCGTTCCGCGCTTATTAAAGTGGCTCTGGAACACGAAAACGAAGCGGAAATAGCTGCTTATTTTCACGTTTCTAAGCGGGAAATTGAACGAATAAAATTCGGCTGTAAATGAATAAAAGTGCCTGATTTCAGGCACTTTTATTTGAGTATAGAATGAATAATATTCAAGAAATATCCATTATTCCTGCATATTTCTTGAATATTTCCAAGTTTTCAACCGTCTTTTCGTGTGGTTTTCGGTGGAAAACCTGTTGAAAACTTAGTTGGTCGAGTTGGTCGACAAAAAGCTGATTTCGCGCCGCTTTGTTCGCCGTGCCTTCTCCTGCGCTAAAATTCGTTTTAACGCACGGTTGAGCCAAATTAACGGAACTTGAACGAAAATTTTAACGTTATTTAATAGAAAGCTAAGCCGCCTGAAAAGGGGCAGAAATGCCCATTTTATTTTTGACAAGCAAAATGTCAAAATTTTACAATCAACCGTTTTTCAACACCCCGCAAACGGCTTGGTTACGGCTTTTTTCCGACTTCTCGCGCTATTTTACGAGTAATCACGAGTTTTCAACATTTTGTCAGTTTGCTTGGCGGATAACAGCTATTATTCTACATGACGTACGTTCGAGTCGCCTTTATACGAAAAAGCCACCGTAAAATATCTACGATGGCTGTTTCGTGGTTTTCATTAGATATCGTTCCCAAAAACGCTTAACAAAGGCGTTTGATGGCAAAATATCTAAATTGTCCACTAGTTTTGGAGCTAGTGACGGGACTCGAACCTGCGACCTGCGCATTACGAATGCGCTGCACTACCAACTGTGCTACACTAGCAGATAAATTTTTCTAAATATAAAAAAATACTTGCAAAAGCCGTCGGAATGTGGTAAAATAAAAATGTACCGACTTGTTATAAATCTTACTCTTACTATTATACACATTTTTTTCGATTTGTCAAGAGAGGAGAGAAATTTTTTTGGAAATAAAAAATATTATTAAAAAAGTTCTGCTTTCGATTATTTGCGGAATATTTCTTATAACAGCTGTTTTCTTCGGGATCGTCGCCGCAATTTACACGGTAGGCGGCGGAACGCCTAATATTTTCGGAACGACTGTTTACCTCGTTAAGACCGACGCTTTCGACCTTACTAACGGAACTGCCCTTCTCGCTAAACAGGTTCCCTATTCCGAGATCCAACCCGGTAATATCGTTATCTTTTCACTTGAAAACAACCGTCCCGCGCTTGCGGAGATCCAGACGGGCGGGCTTTCCGACGGCGTTTACGGCTTTACAGCCCTTACCGAAAACGGCGACCTTATCTCCCTTTCTCAAAGCCAGATCGTCGCAAAAGGAACAAGCTATTCAACTTTTTTTGGAACACTTATAAGCTTCGCAATCTCCCCGCTCGGAGTGCTGCTCATCGCGGTGGTTCCGTGTATGGTGATTATAATTATCGAGTTAGCAAAATTTGTCAGAAAAACACTCCCTGAGCCGGAAATTGAAACCGTTAAAAAGCAGCTCGAAGTTCCGACCTACGCGCCCGGAAACCACAAAGCTGCCGTAAAGGCTTATGAAAAAAACAATTCTCTCGACGACAGCATCGGTCTTTACGACGCACAGGTTCGCCGAAATCCAAACATAGAACGCACCGACGTTCTCGAAATCCCTGCACAGGAAACCCCTCTTTTCTTAGGTCCAAAGCGTAAGCAGGTCGCTATCCCGAAGCAGCACATCCAGGAACCGTCAATGCCGCTTTCGCAGAAAAAGCTTAACGAGGCAATCGCCGCGTCAAAAGCCCAGCGCAATGCCGAGGAACGCCGTTCAGCCGCCGAGGAGCGGGCAGATATGGAAGAGGCAATCCGGAGCATTCAGCGAAGCCGAAATGCAGCAATGTCCGCCGAAAAAGAACGCGAAAAGACTTCACAGATAGCGCGCAGTGAGCAGCCGCAGGCACCTGTTCCCTCAAGAACGGATTTTATTCCGCAGTTCACACCGTCAAGACGCACTGCGCCCGTTCAGACAGCGCAGGAAGAGGAACAGGTTCGCCAGTACACGCCGCGAAAGGTTCAGGCACCGCCGCCTGTTCACGCAACATCGTCGATCCCGCGGCTTGACGCACTTTTAAACGACGACAACGATGGCGACTCATATAATATCGACGACATTCTTTCTGAACTTGGAAAAGAAAAAAAGTAAAAAGACCTGCCAATCAGCGTAATTGAAAAGCTGATTGGCAGGTTTTTCATCGCATCTGAGCCCGTAAAACGAAATTTGGCAGTATTACAGAAATATGCAGGCAAGCGTGTAGTAAAGACTTTAGCCGTTATTGCGCGGTGCAGGCTTGCTGCTTTCGTTTACAGCCTGGTGTAACTTCAAGGACGAGAACGCGTCAGGTTCAGCGTTGTTCGCGTCGATCTCCGCCTTCGCCGTTGGGATATTGCTTACCGAGCTTTTGGGCAGCGCCTGCGGCATTTCATCGCTCGCCTTTTCCTCGTCCTCTTTAAGGAAATATTTTACATTTGTTTCGCCGGCAGAATCGAATTTGTCAACGTAACGCTGCGCAATTTCACGGACAGGCTGATATACAGGATCGTCTGAGGCTATAACATTTGAAAAGGCGTCACGAATGCGCGGGTCGTTTACATACTGCATACGTTCAACAATGTATCGATACGTCGGCGCAAGAGCGGGCGTGTTCAAAAGGGCGATCGTAAAGCTTATGAAGCGCTGTTTATCCTTATACTGGAGATAATTGCAGGCGTAAACCACGCTCTCGTAATAATTGGCAGAAACTATGTATTTTCCTTTGCAGGTCGTTTCGCCGTCAATAAGAAGCTGAAGCTGTTCATCGGTAAGCGCGGAGATGGCAAATGCGGAGGCAAGCATTTCCGCGTCGGCAAACTGTTCGGAATTCTGGGTAATCGATGCAGGAAGGTTCCTGACCGCGCGCTTAATCGTAATCAGTTTATCTGCTTTAGCGCAAAGCTCCTGGCGAAATTCGGGCATTGAAAGGCGGCGATTGATAAGAAACGCTTCAATCATTCCGCGGGACAGTTTCCTGAGCGGAAGCTTTGCGTATGGACAATTCAGAACGGAAATACTCTCAACCCCGTTTTCATCTGTGGCATACGCCGCATCGCGGAGCGGTTCTATAATGATACAGGGAAAATCGCTGCCGCCGGCAGCAGCCGCTGCTGCGTCAATGTGACCGCAAAGAAGAGCTGAGAACATACCTGTGAGGTGGTACGCGATACCGCCTGTTTTTCTGCCGTGTTTAGCGCGCTTTAAAGCCGCCGCAAGCGCCTTATCGCCGTATGACGAAAAGCTTAGCGTCGGAACAATAAAAGGCGGTGAAAACTCCTTTTCACGCCCGATAACAGGGTTAAACGGAGCGGAGCCATTAAGCTCGTGCTTAACATGAAACGAATTCCAGAAGAAATTTCCCGCGCCGTCCGTCGGTATTACTTTATCCGCGTGAACTACGTAAAGACCGTCGGTAAGCATTTCCATAACAGGATAGATCGCTTTAGCTAAAGGTTCGGAATGTTCAAAAAAATTATCACAGGCAGACGACAGCGTTGATTCAAGTCCCTTCTGAGAATCGTTCTGCCATATCTGACGATTCGCGGCGTCGTCGCAGGTTCCCGAATAAACGCTTACGAGCGCCTGCATTTCAGCGTAGAGAGTGCGCCGCGAGGTGTGCGGGACGCGCGTCGTGTCGCACATTCCGATAACGCTGCGGCCGTTTACAACGTTTACGAGCAGGTACTCCCCAAGCGAACTGCTCATAGACTCCATTATAATTGTAGGCTTCATATTTCTCCTTACCTTTCGCACGTTATTTTGTATCAACTCTTGCGGCAATGAACGCGGAAAGCACATTCTGCTGGTTCTTAGGGAAAATATGCTTAGGGATCCAGCACACCGACCCGTCCTTACAGGATATTACAATTGTTTCCTTAGTTTCTATACTATAAGCCGCCTGTGTCCAAGGGATAAGGTCTGTACCCGAATAAACGCAGCGCTCAATAAGACCGAAGCCCTCGGCGCAGATAACGATCGCAATCTCCTCGGTCGTTGAAATATCCGTTTTAAGAAATTCCGAATATCTTAGCCTTGCGATTATGCCGCTTATTATATAGATCACCGCGCTTACGCCTATACCCAAGAACAGAGAGATAGGCGCGTAGTAGTACCAGCGTTCAGGCAGATTTCCGAACACGAGATTAAGAATAAGGAAAGCGAGAAAACAGACGATAACGCCTGAGATTATTAACAGCCGCCATGCGCGGACATGAACGCGCGCTACGTTTCCCGGATTGATATCGCGTTCACCGTAAACGCAGCTTGACGTAAACGACTGCTCGGGAACGTCGATACCAACATAGTTGTATTTCGGCGGAACGATCCGCTGAGAAATTTTACAGGCTTCTCCCGGAAGCTGACCTTCGGCAATACTGCGGCAGCGGATTATCTGTTCGCGTGAATTAAAAGCGTTAATAGGTATCGAATAGACCTCACCATCTTCGGTTGTAAACTGAAATCCCGCGTCATTCTGAGAATAAAGCTTTATCTTTTCCCATTCATAAATGAGCGGAACATCATCGGACTGTTCAAAAACAGAGAAATAATCCCCGAATATGAAAGTCTGGGCAGTCTGGCTGACATATATTTTTTCTCCGTGGAGCGAATCAAAAGCCATTTAAGTAACCAATCCTTTCGCAGAACGCCTGTTCCGTAATTCGCGGAATTAACCGCCATACATATAATATCGTCAAAAAAACGAAAAACTGAATAGCGCGCCGGGAATTTCTGCATTTTTCGGCGCGCTTTTTTATTTTCAGGTTTAATTTTGTACAAACTATACTTATAACAAAAAAGAACAGCTGTAATTAACAGCTGTTCTGATTATGGAGCGGATTACGAGGCTCGAACTCGCTACCTCCACCTTGGCAAGGTGGCG
>CAZAXM010000024.1:0-30985 GCA_964489095.1 uncultured Ruminiclostridium sp.
TGGCAAAGCCAACCCTTGCCACGTTAAATGACGGGGCAAGCCCCTTATTGAATAAAAACGTTTACAGGGAGAGAAATAAAATGAACGCAATTACAAAAAATCACCTTGACGAAGCATTGATCAGGCGAATGACTGAACGCGCATTCGGAAAAAAGCCGAACAGCTTTACAGTAACGGAACTTTCGGGCGGTCTTTGCAGCGCGGTATATCTTATCGAAGCGGACGGCGAAAAAAACGTGCTTAAAATCGCAGGCGACAGCAATTTAAAGGTAATGCGGCACGAAAAAATGTACGTTCCTGCGGAAGCAATGATAATGAAAAAGCTGAACGATGAAACGGAAATACCTATGCCGAAGCTTTTGTTTTTTGACGACAGCTGTACGATATGCGGTGTTCCGTACTTTTTTATGACATTTTTGCGCGGAAAACCGTTGAATATGACGGAGAATGTTACAGAGGAACAGTATCATAATATTAAAGAACAGCTTGGTGAAATTACGCGTCAGATATACGAGCTTAATGCGCCGTATTTTGGTATTCCACTCATTCCTGAAAGCCGCTGCGATTCAAACGCGGAATTTGTATGCCTGCTGTTTGAATGGCTTTTGCTAGACGCGCACGAAAATAATATCGAAATTCCCGAAATAAAGCCTGACGAACTTCTTTTGCTTATCCGGAAACACGAAAGTTCGCTTAATACAGCAGCTTCTCCACGCTTGATCCACACTGACACATGGAACGGAAACGTTATGGCTGAAAAAGGAGAGTTTACGGGATTGGTGGACTATGCGGCGGTGCTTTACGGCGACCCGCTTATGAGCCACGATTTCCACGACTTCGGCGACTCACCCGACGCGTATTTTCTGAAAGGCTGTGGGAAAAGAGATTTTACAGCAGACGAAAAGATCCGCATTCAGATTTACCGAATCTGGCAGCGGCTTGGAATGGTTGTCGAGCGCGGATATCGCGAGTATGAGGATACGGATATGTACAGCTGGGTTCTCGGTGAATTTTCAAAGGAAGTGCAGGCACTTAAAAATATTGACAATTCCGCAAAGCTGTGATATAATATGAGTTAGCGATAGCTAACACGTGGCGATGAAAGGGAATGTCAATTATGGTAAAAACAGTTGTAAAAATAGATGGAATGGCTTGCGGTATGTGCGAATCTCATGTTAACGACGCGATCCGGAGCGCGTTCAAGATTAAAAAGGTCAGCTCCTCGCATAGCAGGGGAGAGGCAGTCATTCTTTCGGAAGCGGCAATTTCAGCGGAAGAACTGCGCGAAGTGCTTGAACCGACAGGCTACCGCGTTTTATCGGCAGAAAGCGGAGAGTCTGAAAAACAAGGCTTATTTTCAAAACTGTTCGGAAAATGATCAACACCGTGTAAGCGAAATTTCGGTTACACGGTGTTACTATTATTCAACAGCCTGCTCTCTTAGCTTCCGCACTTCGTCGGCGGTAAAGCTGTATTTTTTATCGCAGAAGTGGCAGCAGACCTCGGTGGTTTCCTGCTCAGCCGCCAGCCGTTCAAGCTCGTCCGCGCCAAGGCTTATGAGGATCTGCTCGGTACGCTTGCGGCTGCAACCGCAGTGATACGAAGCTTCCCAGCTGTCCAGAATATCGCCGTTAAGCCCTTCTAATCCCATCAGCGCGATTTCCTCGCTTGTCAGTCCCGATTCAAGCATCGCGGTAACGCTCTGCATACGTTCGATATTCTTTTCGATTATGTCAATTGCGCCCTCGTTGATTGGCGGAACAAGCTGAATAAGATAACCGCCCGCCGCTTTTATGCTCCAGTCGCGGTCAACCAGTACGCCCAGCGCACACACGGTCGGAATCTGTTCGCTGACCGCGTAATAGCTTGTTATATCCTCCGCGATCTCACCGGAAACGATCGGCGTCTGCGTCGCATACGGCTCTTTAAGTCCGAGATCCTTTATAACTCCGAGGAAGCCGTCTGTTCCGACATATCCCGAAACGTCCAGCTTTCCGTTCGGTTTAAGCGGCAGGTCGACCTGCGGATTTTCAGCGTAGCATTTAACGTTTCCCATATAATCCGCCGCTACGACAAGTCCGCCCGAAGGACCTCCGCCGTTCATTCGGAGAGTAAGCCTGTCGTCCTTGTCCTTTAGCATTGCGCCCATTATACTTCCTGCCGTAGCAAGCCGTCCGAGCGCGGCAGAAGCGACAGGCGTTGTTTTATGTATCCGGAAGATTTCGTTTACAATATCGGTCGAATTTATTGCGGAACAGAGAACGCTTCCGTCCGCGGATAATGCTCTTACTATTTTTCCCATTTTCTTTTGTTCCTTATAACTTTCTTGCAATAAGTGTTAGCTTTTCGCTTTTTTCTGTTGGTGCATTTCCGGTAAGGTATTCAAAGCATGCGACTACTTCTAATCCTGCTCTTTTAAGCATTTTCCTCAGCTTCTCCTCGGAAAACGCTGTTTCAGAAAATTCGTCCGAATACCTCTCGTAGCTTCCGTCCTCTCTGCACGCGAAAAAGTCAAGATATATCTCCGTCCGTCCGTTTCCGCTGTACTCATTCTGCCAGACGCAGTAAACCTCGTCCGTGTCGTAAACAAACGTACTGTCGGCGAGGATTTTTTCGTGCTTGTACAGCGTGTTCACGTCAAAAAGAAAAAGCGCGTCCGGATTCAGAAAAAGTGAAACACGGTCGAACGTTTTCTGAACAGCCGCTTCATCGGGCAGGTGATTTACGCTGTCCAGCGAGCAGACGGTAACATCGATTGTTCCGAACATATCAAGCTCCGTCATATCCTGACAGAGATATTCGATACCCTCGTGCGGCTTTCCGGCGGCGATACTAAGCATTTCGGGCGAAATATCCGTCCCGATAACGTCGTATCCCATCTTTGAAAACCGCGTAGACAAGTTTCCCGTTCCGCAGGCGAGGTCGAGGAGTATGCCTTTTTTTCCGCCGTATTCCGTGTTAAGCCTGTCGTAATACGCGGCTATTTCGTCATAGTCGATATTTTCGGTCAGCTTATCGTAAAATTCAGCAAAGCTTTCGTATCCCATAATAAATCAATCGTTTTTAAGGCGCGAGAATACGGTATTGTAACCGTCCTTGCCGCACTGGAGAGTGCGGTTTACGCGGCTTATTGTAGCGGTGCTTGCGCTTGTTGTGTTTACGATATTTGTGTACACCTTATCCTCGGTAAGAAGCTTTGCGACAACCAGTCTTTGCGACATGGATTCAAGTTCCTGGATCGTGCATAAATCCTCGAAAAACGCCTCGCATTCTTCCGTTGTTTTAAGCGTAAGAATTGCTTCGTAGAGGAACTTACGATTATCGTGGTTAATGTTATGTTTTTTCATATTAAAGACCATTCCTTCCTATTGAAACCGGACTGTACAATACAGCGGTTTCGTACAACGCTATACTCGTAGTTTATCACACAAAAGCTGAAAAGTCAAGTATATAATGCTTATTTTTCCGCCAAATTCTTCTGAAACAGCCTTTTTTTCGCGCGCTACTTGAAATTATTCCGATAACGTGGTATACTTTTATATAATAAACAGAGAGGTTAAAAAATATGTCTTCTATAATTGATATGTCACTTTCTAAAACGCCTGTATGCACACTTTATCCGGATAAGAATGCGGGTGAGGAATATGTGCGCCTGCTTGCTGAGAGCGGGGTGGATTATTTTGAGATCGGAACGAAAATGCTTGAATTTCTTCCGAAAGATGAAAACCTGAAGAAGTTTATTCTTCGTGTTGAGCGGAAAGAGGACGCAGCGCTTTGCGCCGATTTTGGCTATGCAGCCGTTCCTCTTGGGCTTGCGAAGCTTTGTACAAAAATATCGAAAACTACCCGTGTTATTCTTGAGGTGCGTGCCGATGTATACAGCGCGCCCGCTGTGATCATGCGCGCGATGTCTTTACGCGCGGCTAAGAATATTTCTATGCTCAGAATTATATATGACGCATATTCTTATAACGGGGAAGAGATAGAGGAACTCATAAAATGGTATAAGGACAAGTATATGGTTCCGCTGGACGTTTGTCCGATGAATTTTTATATGACGGGAAATATAACCGCGCTTTGCGCGGAGAGCGCGGGTGCAGAGGCGGTAACGCTTACATACGGCAGCAACACCGAATTTACCTCTTTCGAGAGCTTTATTATCGAAAGATGCCTTACTAAAGGGGGAGAACTGCCTGCGGCTGTTATTAACGGTATCAGTAAGTCGTCAAAGCTTTTCGCGCGGATTTTTGGAAGATTACCCTGCGGAATAATGGATATGGATATTCTTGCACAGCGGCTTGAAAGCCCTCTGGCGGATATCGAAACGGGCAATGTCTATCGTATTTACCGTCCGGTCGGCACGAAGAAGCGCGGAGCGTCGGAAAGCGCAATTGAAAAAAAGATAAAAAGTCTCGGATATGACGAGGAGCTTGAAAAATATCTGCTTGAGCTGCTTAAAAAGGTGATGCTCTGACGCACGAACCGGAAAGGAAATAATATAATTATGACAGAAGAAGTTATAGCGTATAAATGCCCGTCCTGCGGCGCACCGCTTGAATTTAATGCGCTTACGCAGAATTTTACCTGCCATTTCTGCGGCTCGGCGTACAACGACAGTGAAATAAAGGAAATAAACCGCCGCGAATCGGAAGAGGCGGAAGCGAGATACAATTCCGAGAGCTGTTCAAAGGAACAGTCGGACGAGTTCGCGGAGCATAATAATCTTTATTCCTGCCCGTCCTGCGGCGCGGGGATAATTACAGACGAAACGACCGCCTCCGCTTTTTGTCATTACTGCAATTCGCCGGTTATTCTTGTCGGAAAGCTTACCGGCGACTTCCGACCCGATTACATAATCCCCTTTAAGCGGACGAAGGAGGACGCGATAGAGGGCTTTAAGGCGTGGTGCGGTAAACGCAGATTTGTTCCTAAAGGCTTTAAGAGTGAGGAACGTGTAATGTCTGAGCTTAAAGCGGTTTACGTTCCGTTCTGGCTTGCGGACTGTCTTGTTGACGGGGATTACGAAGCCGAATGCACAAAATCGACCTCGTCGCGTATGGGTGATACTATAACGACTCACCATCGAGTTTATGACGTAATAAGACGCGGCTCTGTGGTATGTTCCGGAGTTCCCGCGGACGGTTCATCAAAGGCAAACGATACGCTTATGGAAAATATCGAGCCGTTCAACTACGACGAGATAATTGATTTTGATATGTCCTATCTTTCGGGTCATACCGCCGAGAAGTACGACGTCAGTAAAGATGAGATTCAGGCGCGCATTGTAACGCGGGTGACCGAGGAAGCGGAGACGCTGTTCAAAAGCACGATCGAGAGATATTCCTCGACGAAAAGAGAGAGGAAGAACTTCCGCGCGGCGAATATAAAGTGGAAATACGCGCTTTTGCCCGTATGGTTTTTGTCATATACCTATCGCGGAAAGGTCTATTGTTACGCAATGAATGGTCAGACAGGAAAATTCGGCGGGGAGCTGCCGCTTGATAAAAAGAAAATGTACCTCGTTTCGGGAGCGATTTCGCTCGGCGTGTTTATAGTTTCCGCATTAACTGCTCTGGGAGGGTTGTACATATGAAAAAAACGATTCTTCCTTTTATTTCATTTTTTGCAGCTGCGGCGCTGTCGGTAAACATATGCGCCGAAGGGGTAAGTACGATTCCCTATTCTCCTGAGAAGCATATTGTTTATCAGGACGCAGGTTCTGAACAGGCGGTTACATATATCCTGAACGATAAAGCCGGGGTGCTGACTGAGGAACAGCTTACTGCCGCTCTCGATACGCTGGGTGAAACGTCAGAGAATGTTGGATATAACATCGGCGTTGTTATAACGGCTGACATCGGCAGCGATAAAAGCGACGACGCGGCGGAGCGGTTGGCTGACGAGTATTACGACAGCTTTTTCGGAGTCGGAACAGACGGCGTTCTCTTTCTGGTAAACGATGACACAAAGGCGGACGTTATTTCGACAAGCGGACGCTGCATCGAATTGTACACTTCGGCACGGCTGAACGAGATCTTCGATATGACGGACGACGCGCTTATCAGCGGCGATTATGCCGGTGCGGTTGAGGTTTTCTGTGCGTATGCAAAATATATGGTGGGAAGCGAAGCTGATACGCAGGTACGCGAAAACGCACAGCTTTACGACCCTGACGAGGTTATTGATCCCGCTGACCGTGATGTGCTGTTTAAAACAATGCAGGAAACGGCGGAAAAGCTCGGATACAATATCGGAGCGGCAATTGTCAGCGATATCGGGAGCGATAAGAGCGACAGCGCGGTTGAGAAATACGCGGACGACCTTTACGAGGAATATTTCGGCGCATATACTAACGGCGTTCTCCTGCTGATAAATAACGACACGAATTATGACTATCTGTCCACAAGCGGGAGCTGTATTGAAGTTTTCACAAGCGGCAGAATTGATGAGCTTTTCGACGTGATAACGCCGATTATTATTGATAAGAACTATGGCGCGGCAATTACGGGGCTTTGTTCGTACTGTACAAATCTTGGTGAGCCTGACGACCCGTATGAAGAACGGTATTATTACGATTACGATGAGGCAAATCTATTCGATTTGTTCGTAGGGCTGGTTGTTGCGGTTTTTATTGCAGCCATTACCTTTGCGATATCTGTGAGCGTGATAAAGGCACCGTATAAGCTTACCCCGAAGCGCGGCGCCGGAGATTATATCTGGCGAAGCTCGCTTAAGTTTACCGAAAGATCCGACGTGTTCCTTCACGATTATATAACAAGAACACGCGTAAGCTCGTCCTCCGGCGGAAGCCACAGTTCGGGCGGCCATAGCCATGGCGGCGGAAGCCATCACAGAAGCGGCGGTTCAAGCAGGCATGGCGGCGGCGGACGGCACAGGTAATATTGACAAAACAGGAGCTTTATGGTAAAATAGCAATTATGTTCGTTCGGAAAGATGTTATGTGAGGGAAAAAATGAAAAAGAAAAAAAACAAGCTTAATCTGATAATCTGCGGTATCGCCTTTGTAGTGATGCTTTTGTACATATTTATATTTGACGGGGTAGATAATCTCGTTTCGTCGATCGCCGCGATGAACCCGCTGTTCATGATCATAGCGGTACTTTGTATGTGCGGGTATTGGTTTCTTGAAGCTTCCGCGCTGCATTTAACGGCGAAGAGCCTTGATAAAAAAGTTAAATTTAAGGATTCGCTTTTCGTAACTATGATAGGGCAGTATTTCAACTGTATTACGCCCTTTGCGAGCGGCGGACAGCCTATGCAGGTCTACTACTACACGAAGCGCGGAATGACGTTAGGTTCGGCTATGACGGCGCTTGTAAGCCGATTTATCGTATATCAGTTTGTGCTTACAGTCTATTCGGTTATTTTCCTCGTGTTTAAGCTGTCGATGTTTACGACAGGCGCGCTGAAGGGCTTAACATTCCTTACGCTCATCGGCTTTATTATAAACACCGCGGTCATCGTGCTTTTGTTTATGGTCGCGTTTTTCCGCAAGCCGACGATAAAAATGGCGCACTGGATAGTCCGCCTTCTCGGAAAGCTTCATATTATCAAGGACGTTGACGAGAAGCTTGCGTTTGTCGATAACGAGCTTGAACAGTACCACGAAAACTTCCTTTTTATTAAGAAGCAGCCTGTTCTTATTCTGAAATGCTGTGCGCTTACGGCGGTTCAGCTTTTCCTTTATTTCAGCATTACGTATGTTATATATCTCGGCTTCGGAATGTCCGAAACAGATTTATTTACAATTACCGCCTGCCAGTCGTTCGTTTTGATGATTTCATCGTTCGTTCCGCTTCCCGGCGCGCTTGGTGCGGCAGAAGGAAGCTACGCGGCGTTTTTCGGCTCGATTTTCGGAACATTTACCGCGTTCTCAACGTTCGTATGGCGCTGTTTAACGTTCTATTTACCTATCGTTATCGGTCTTGTGATGAACCTTTTCCTTACGCGGCATGGTAAAGAAAATCTTAATCAGATTCAGGAAAACGCAGAAAAAGCGGCTGAGCTGGGAGAAAACGATGGAAATTAAACTGAACAAAATTGACGGCGGGAAAGCGTTCGACTGGGGCAGAACCTCGGCGGATTACGCAAAATACCGCGATATTTACCCCGATGGATTTTATGAAAAGGTTTTGTCGCTCGGACTTTGCGGGAAAGGTCAGAAAGTTCTTGATATAGGGACCGGGACGGGCGTTATACCTAGAAATATGAGCAGATTCGGTGCGGAATGGACGGGAACGGATATTTCCGAAAATCAGATTGCGCAGGCGAAAAAGCTGTCCGAGGGAATGGGGATAGACTATTTTGTAAGCTCAGCAGAAAAGCTTGATTTTGACG
Organism: uncultured Ruminiclostridium sp.; assembly: GCA_964489095.1. Lineage (GTDB taxonomy): Bacteria > Bacillota > Clostridia > Oscillospirales > Ruminococcaceae > Ruminiclostridium_E. Next base: position 8,359 of record CAZAXM010000024.1, read on the forward strand.
ATGGTTCGTTTGATACGATAACCGCGTGCCAGTGCTTCTGGTATTTCGACCACGAAACGCTTGCTCCGAAGCTGTATAATATGCTGAAAAACGGCGGAAGCTACGTTATGATGTGTATGGAATGGCTGCCTTTCGAGGATAAAATCGCGGCTGCGAGCGAGGAGCTTGTATTGAAATACAGCCCGAACTGGAATGGTGCGGGCGAAACGGTTCACCCGATTTACGTTCACGAATGTTATAAAAAATATTTCGATGTTGTATACAGCGAAGAATACTATCTTGATGTTCCGTTTACGAGAGAGAGCTGGAACGGGCGAATGAAGGCTTGCCGCGGGGTTGGCGCGTCGCTTACGCCCGATGAGATTTCGGCTTGGGAAAAGGAGCATACTGCGCTTCTAGAAGAAATTGCGCCGAATGAATTTACTATTCGCCATTTTGGTGCAATTGTTCAGTTAAAAAAGAGATAATAAGACAGAAGAACAAAAGAAGGAATTACAATTGAAATCACACGTTTTACCACATTTTACAAAGGGAATGTATCATGGCATTCCTATCGCATTAGGCTATCTTTCCGTTTCGTTCGGCTTCGGGATACTCGCCGTCCAGTCGGGACTTTCGGTTCTCGAAGCGGCGATGATTTCCATTACGAACCTGACCTCGGCGGGGCAGGCGGCGGGAGTTGCGATCATAGCGGCGGGCGGGCTTATAACAGAAATGATTCTGACCCAGCTCGTTATAAATATCCGCTATGCGCTTATGTCGCTCTCTCTTTCGCAGAAGCTCGATGGGAGCTTTACTTTGCCTCACCGTCTTTTTGCGTCGTTCGGAATAACCGATGAGATTTTCGCTGTTGCCTCCGCACAGCCCGGAAAAATAACGCCGCCGTATATGTATGGAATGATTTTCGTTTCGTGGCTGGGCTGGACAGTCGGAACAATAATGGGCGCGGCGGCCGGCGAGCTTCTCCCCGCGTCTGTTACGAGCGCGATGGGGATAGTTCTTTACGGAATGTTCCTCGCGATAATAATTCCGCCATCGAGAAAAGAGAGGAGCGTTCTCCTCGTTGTCGTTATTGCTGCGATAATAAGCATAATTTTTAAGTATCACTTTACGGCAGTTTCGGGCGGCTTTTCGGTTATAATAAGCGCGGTTGCGGCTTCGGCTGTGGCGGCGGCATTATTCCCGATAAAAGAGGAGGCGGAAGAATGAGCGTAGCTATATATATTTTCGTTATGGCGGCGGTTACATATCTTATACGAATGATTCCATTCGCCTTTTTCCGCAAAAAGATAAAGTCCCGCTTTTTCCGCAGCTTCCTTTATTACATTCCGTATGCGGTTCTTAGCGCGATGACGATCCCTGCGATTTTTTACAGCACGGGAAATCTGGCGACTGCGATTGCGGGTACAGCCGTTGCGGTAGTGCTTGCCTACTTTAATCTTCCGCTTATTGTGGTTGCACTTGCGGCTGCGGGGACTGCGTTTTGCATGGGGCTGTTTGTGTAATTTTAATGGGTAATGGAAAGAGTCGCTTTGTTTTAAGGCAATACCGCGCAGGGGTTGCCTTAATGATAAACATAAAGCAGGACGGCTGAAATTTACAAAAAAACAAGAAATTTCAAAAAAGGTATTGACAAATTGAAATGAATCTGTTATAATTTAATAGTCGCTTAAATGTGACAATCCTCGCGGGGGTGGCGGAATGGCAGACGCGCTACTTTGAGGTGGTAGTGAGTGAATAGCTCGTGTGGGTTCAAGTCCCATCCTCCGCACCAAAAAGAGCCTTGTTAAAAACAAGGCTCTTTTTGTTATTCGGCGATAATAAAAAGGTTACTGTAAAAATCACAGTAACCTTTTTTGAATTATCCTTTAGAGGGTATGTACGGCGCAACCGCGTTAGCTATTACATTTTTCGGCATTGTCTGGAGCCAGATTCTTCCCGGACCCGTTACAACTGTATTGAAAAGCCCCTCTCCGCCGAAAAGAACGTTTCCAACGCCCTTTACAGTCTGGATATTAACGTCAACCGTTTCGTCCATAGCGGCGAGATTTCCCGTGTCAACTACGAGCGACTGACCTGCCGCGAGAGTGTACTCGATAACAGAGCCGTCAATTTCGAGGAAAACCATACCGTTTCCCGTGAATTTCTGTAAAATAAAGCCTTCGCCGCCGAAAAGTCCTGCGCCGCCGCGCTTCTGGAAGTGAACGGAAAGTTCGACCCCCGCTTCACAGGCGAGAAACGCGGATTTCTGGGCAACAATAGTATTTGCCGCAGAAACGGGAATGGCGAGGATTTCGCCGGGGAAGCTCGACGCACAGGCGAGCATACCCTCTCCGCCGCGGCTTGTGTAAATGTTCTGGAACATGGATTCGCCGGAGAACATTCGCCCGAATGCCTTTCCTATACTTCCACCCGCGTTGGTGGTCATTTCCATATTAGGCGACATCCAGCTCATCGCGCCCTTGTCGGTTTTAATCGACTCGCCGTTCGACAGGCTCATAATTAAAACGGGAAGGGGAGCACCCTTAATTTCGTATCTCATACTTACAGATTCCTTTCCATACTTGTTTTTAGGCAGCACCGCCCAAAGACCGTCTTGAGACTTTGTGCGGTGCTGCCTTGATTTTATTATATCAGTTGACTCAGTCTATGTCAATAGATTTTAAAACGTCGTGAAAATTTCTTTTTGCCGTGTTTTTCAATGAAATAAAACGAATAATTGCAGAAAAAAAGAAAAAGATATTATTATCTTAACCAATTCGGAGGGAGATTTTTATGAATACATTTTACAAGCTTTCAATCGGCTTGCTTGCCGCGGCGACCTGCGCGTGCGGGATTCGCGGGCAGGCAGATTTGCCTGTATACTCTCAGGCGGGCTCGTCAGGCACGGAGGTTGAAGAAATACAGCGCGTGTTAAAAGAATGGGGGCTGTTCAGCGGCGAAATAACGGGATATTACGGCACACAGACGGAGAAGGCAGTGCGCTCGTTCCAGAAGGTGCGCGGACTTGCCCAGAGCGGCGTAGCTGACGAAGCCACGCTTAAACAGCTCGGAATAACGATCGGTTCAATTCCTGACGCGACAGAAGCAAATGTGAATTTACTGGCGCGGATCATTTCAGCTGAGGGGCGCGGTGAAACGTATGTCGGACAGGTCGCTATCGGCGCAGTGATCTGCAACCGGATAGAGCATCCGTCCTTTCCTGATACGCTTTCGGGTGTAATTTACCAGAACGGCGCTTTTACCGCCCTGGTTGACGGGCAGTTCAACGAGCCTATCGCGGACAGCGCGTATTCAGCGGCGCGTGACGCACTTTCGGGCTGGGATCCATCGGGCGGGGCGATTTATTATTACAATCCCGCCAAAACCAGCGACAGCTTTATCCATTCGCGCCCTGTTATAAAGGTAATCGGAAATCATCGGTTTTGTTCGTGAGGCTTGGTTAAGTAATTTCATGCAGCGTTCCTTAAGTACCGGAAAGGCGGAACAAGCACAAAGCCCGTTCCGCCTCAGACTGTCGAAAAAGCTGAAAAGAGAGGAAAAGAGATTGGGGACGCCGTCCCCAAACCCCTGCCAAAGGGATCAAATCCCTTTGGAATCTCGATTTTTGCTGCAAATTGCTCAGATTTATCAAGTCGAAAATCTTAGCAAAACGACTAAAAGTTCTTAAAAATGAGTTTTTCAGCAAGCTGGGACGGAACAGTCCGCAGGCGCTGCCGTGACATAGTTGGAACAATTGCTGTACTCTAGCCCCGCCTTGCAATCAAATCTATAAATAAATCAAAGCTTTGCGCAAGGCGGAACAGGATTAAACGTCACGGTTATTCGTTGCGGATGGCTTCCAGGGCGCTGATTTTTACGGCACGGTTGGCGGGGTAGAAGCCCGAAACTAAGCCGACAGATGTCGAAAAAGCGAGAGCGAGAAGTACAAGCCAGAACGGGATAATCGAAACCTGTGAGTCGCCGCCCATATTTGAACCGTACATAAATTCAAATAAGCCGCCGCCGAGAGAGTTCATGACCGCTGAAATTATAAAGCTTATAATCGTTCCCATAGCGCCGCCAAGTAAGCCTATCATTCCTGCCTCCATAAGGAATATGACCCTTATGTTGCTTATGTAACAGCCGAGAACCTTCATAATACCGATTTCCTTCGTCCGTTCGTATATCGACATTATCATCGTGTTTGTGATGCCGATCGCCGCTACAAGCAGACTTATCGCCGCTAAACAGCCGAGTACAAGCTCGATAACCCCAAGTTCGCCCTGTAATTCGTTTCGTACAGACGCTAAGCTTGAAGCGTTAAAGCCCATCTCCTCAATCTGCGCCTGAACTGCGTCAACGTTGTTGATATCGTCGACCCACAGCTTTATCTGAGAGTATTCAGGCTCCTTCGCGCCCTTTATGCCATTTTTCTTATTATATGTGTTGATGATCTCTTTCGCAAGATCCATATCGATCATAACGCTGTAAACCGTTTCCCAGGTCGTATCCTGTTCAAGTACAGCCGCTGTCGTCATTTTAAACTCATACGCGCGCCCAAGACTCTGATATGTTCCGTCGTCGTTCTGCTTTTTCGAGTTGTTTATGTATATTTCAACAGTGTCTGTGAACGGGTCGAAAAACGGCTGGGAGTATGTCCCGTCGGCAAGCTGCTGCTTCCACGTATACGAGTTCTGACCGCGTTTTTTTGTGTCGTTGTATTGATACGCTGCCTCGTTGCCGAAAATGATCGTGTGTATATCAGCGTCCTCGCCGGGAAGTTCACCCTGTTCGGCAACATACCCCATCTTTTCCAGTGCGGAAAAGTCAACGCCGTATATTTCCATCCAGTTCGCACGGTAACGCCTGGTCTTTCCCGCTGTGAGCGATACATAGTCCGAGTAAACCGACAATTTCGGAAAAACGATGTCAACGTGTTCAATATTTTTCAGCGTTTCAAGCGCGTTGTCGTTCAGTTTTGGTCTGCTGTCGTCTGAGCCGTCGCCGTAGTAGTAATTCCCGCCGTATATTGTAACAGCGTTAAGATCGCCCCACGTTGAGAGCATATTCTCCATCGCCGCGTTCATTCCAAGACCCAGCGAGATCATTACGATTATAGCACAGCAGCCGATAACTACGCCGACAACCGTCAGCATGGTGCGCCCCTTGCGCCTCCACAGATTGCGCAGGCACATGATAACCATATCAGATATCTTCATCGTCAAGCTCCAGTTCTCTCTGCTTCTTCTTTTTCTTTACAACTGCAACAACAATTATAACAACAACCGCCGCGACAGCAACTCCTCCAATCACAAACCAGAGCCACGTCATATCGCTTCCCTCATCTACCGGCATTTCTTCCATTCCGATATCGACCATTCCGCCGTAGTCATAGCTGAAATCGTAGTTATAGGAAATCGCACTTATTGTTATAGGTGCGCGCTGTTCACGCTCCGTTCCGTTGGCGTCCTCGTATGTAACAACAATGTTCGCTTCAATCGTTCCCTCCATATCGGGTGTGATCTGAACATCGTAGTATTCTTCCGCGCCACTGTTCACGTTACCGACATAGTATGATGATGAGGTCTTTGTGAAGCCCTCGCCTTCGATGTCCGCAATAACGTTGTAAACGCCGCTCTTGCCCTTGTTGATAAAGCTTACGCTGATATAAGCCATTTCGCCTACACCGCAGCTTTCGGGGTATTCGGGTTGGTTGATTGTGAAGCGATCCTCCTGCTGAAGCGGAATCGTTATCGTTTCGGTAATGGTTTCCGCTTTTGCACGCTTTCCGTTCGCTAAGTATTCATATTCAAACGTAAGAATAACAGGGTAGCTGTCAGGCTTAGCGTCTGCGCGCGGGAGAAGGTCAAGCGCAATTTCCGTCGTTTCCTTACCTCCGAGCCGTTCAATAAAGAACGAGTTCGAGGAGTTCGCGGGTGAAAAAGCAATGCCGCTGTCGCCGTTGCCCGCGCCGCCGCTTACGGTAACCTTAAGATTTTCAATAGGCGCGGCGGAAGATGTGTTTTTAACAATTACGCTTAGCGGGAATGTTGTTCCGCCTGTTACATATTCTCCGCCGAAGTCGTAGCTTTCAATTATGATCGCGGGTGCGAAAACCTGCTGTTCTTCATCGTCCTTTTTCGTTTCATCTGGTACGCAGGTTACCGTTGTATAAACAGTCTGCATCTGTTCACCGAAGGATATTTCAACAGGAATAACCTCGCGGATCGACGTTATTCCGTCGCAGCCAACAAGCGGGAATGAAAACTTCTTGCTTTTTCCCGCAGCAAGGTCAAAGTCCGCATAGGTAAGACCGCTGTCGATAGCGAACTTGCTTCCCGTAAGCTCAAGAAGCGAAACGCGCCCGCCCTTAACGTCCGTTTTTGACACATTTTTCAACGTAAATTCAAGCGTGAATTTCGTTCCCTTTTTAACAGCGGCGCTGCTGAACGAATAGTCGGTTAAGGAAATATCATATTTCCCCTCGTCCTTTTTTTCCTCTTCGGGCTTGCATTCGACAATTACCGAGGTGTTTAAGGTCTGCGCGGTCGAAGCGTTGGACGGGTCGATCATGTACGAAGCCTGGACAGGAATATTTTCGCGCACGTTCATAATTCCGGCGCATGCAACAAGCGGGAATGTTATGCTCGCTGTTTTACCGTCTTTAATGTCAACGCTCTGGGAGGAGAATCCGCCGTCAAGCACAAATTTCGTGCTGTCAAGCCCGTCGAGCGACACCTTAACGTCCTTAAGATCTATTCCACAGCTGTTTTTTAGTTTAAGCGTAAGATTAAAGCTGTCGCCCTTTTTAACATTCTTCTTGCTAACCTTATAGTCGGTTACGGAAAGTCCGGCCGAAACGATGTCGCTTGTAACCTTTACGGGGAGCTGATATGTTTCGGTCGAAACGGGCACGCCTTTTTTGCTGTAAACAGTTGTCGTAAGCGAAAGGGTATATATTCCCGCGGCAGCTTCTTCGGGGACGGAAATGCGGAAACTGAACGAAGGCGCGGACGACGCGCTTGTCTTTGCGCCTGTTTCCTCGACGATTACAGTGCTGTCGGCAGATGTAAGCGACGCGGAAATCTTAGAAAAACTTCCGCCGTTTATGAGCTTAAGAGAAGCGGAAATTGTCGCGTTAGAGCCGGCTTTTACGGTGGGCGTGCTGCTCGAATCAAGCGCAAATGCAGCGTCTATGACCTCTGCGGGAGTTTCCTCCTCTTCCTCCTCGACATATTCAACGCACTCGGCGATCGAAACCGAAATCGGAACGTTTACGCCCTCTTCGCCGCTAGTATAGCATATATTATAATTAAAGGTGTTGCCATTTCCGAGGTAAATCACGTCAATAAAACGCGTCGATACACAAAGGAAGCTTCCGACAATACGTGTTTCGGTTTCCCATGCGTTCGGGGTATACGGATTGAACGAATCAGTCGCAGTAGCGAAGGCAAATATGTTAGCGGAATTGAAATATGATGATGAGAGGCTGCTGTCGAAATTGTCGATCGGTATGTACGTTATAGTTGTAATATCATATCCCGATTCCCTTTTCGTTATTTTGTCGTAGATAACGCTGTATCCGCCTGAAAATGCGCCGCCCGAAAGGGTGGGTACGGCGGGCTCACTCGGTTGGGTGGTGCCGGCTGCTGCTCCCGCTCCGCCTGCCTCTGCTCCCTCGGCAAGTGCTGAAAGCGGCAGCGAGGACGCCGCTACACAGGCTGCTAATATTGCAGCCGCAATTTTATTTCTCAGTTTCATTTTCATCTGTTTCCTTTCCTGTATTATTTGGTTCGTCGGGATCATAGATCGCATTGTTAAGCTCATCGCTGTGTATGTCGCCGTCTATAAGATGCACGATACGGTCGGCGTATTTCGCAATATCAAGGTCGTGCGTTACAAGTATGAGCGTAAGATTATGCTTACGGCACATTCTTACCATAAGTTCCATTACATCGGTTGTCGTTTTCGTATCGAGGTTTCCCGTCGGCTCGTCCGCGAAGATCACGTTCGGCTTTGCAACAAACGCGCGCGCGATTCCGACGCGCTGCTGCTGACCGCCCGACATCTGGTTCGGTCGGTGTTTCATACGTTTTTCAAGCCCGACAAGCTTCAGCATTTTTTTAGCTTCCTTGTCGCGCTTTGAGCGGCTCCACCCCTTGAACATAAGCGGCATACCAACGTTTTCAAGCGAGGAGAGCTGGGGAAGGAGGTTATAGGACTGGAAGATAAAGCCCGTGTTTTCCTGTCGGAATTTCGCAAGTCTGCGTTCGGAAAGCTTCGCGATATTAACGCCGTTGATCAGAATATCACCGCGCGTAGGCTTTTCAAGCCCCGCAAGCATATTAAGGAGCGTTGATTTACCCGAACCTGACGTACCGAGGATACAGCATATCTCGCCTCTTTCAATTTTAAGGTTGATATTTTTCAGCGCATATACCTTCTCTTGTCCAAGACGGTAGACCTTCCTTAGTCCCGTGACTTCTATAAATGACAATTTACCACCTCATTTTTTCTTAAGGCTTAACAGCACAATTATTGCCGTCCTGCTGCACGGTAAGATTTTTCGTCAGAACGTATGAAAGCGCCGCATATCCTTTCGGAAGCTTTTCGTGATATGACGAAAATATGCCTGTGCCGTGAAGTAAAAGCATATACCGCCGTGTGCGCGGCAACGCCTTCATATTATTATAACGTATAATTTGTGCCAAAAGTTGCATACTTGATTAAAAATTTCCGTAATTCAGTCCATTTTCAGCAATATGCACAAAACAGCTGCGTGCGTGCAATCAAAACAGGCACATTTGCACTAATAAAATCCTTTTTGGAAAATTTCACACTTATTATATCACATTGCTGCGCCAAAATCAACGGGATTTGTTAAAAATGTAAAAATATTGCAGTAGTAAATTGTTGAAGTGTTTGAAATTTAATGCCCACGGAGCTTTTTAATAAAAAAGGGTTGAAAACCCGAAGGCTTTGTTGTATAATGTTGTTATACATACTTATTGTGTAACGCCTTAAACAGGGAGAATTAAAATGAGGAAGAAAAAAAGGGGACTTGTCGCTAAGATTTCCGCGATAGTCTGTCTTACGTCATTTCTGCTTTTCGCTTCAACGGCTGTTGCCGGTTCAACTTTTATTTTTACGCTTACCGAGGAATCTGTCGAAAGTGAAATAGAAAATGCAGCAACCATGCTCTCAAACCTTTATGAAAAGATGTTTGACGGCGATTTTGAATATAATGATGAAATTCTGACAAAAGGCGGTCGGATCATGGACGACGCGACCTTCCATCGTCTTATTTCAATAGTCGGAAGCGATAAAAACATTGATTATACCGTGTTCTGGCGCGATACGCGAATACTTACGAGTATCCGTAACGACGACGGTACCCGCGCAGTCGGAACGAAAGCGGCGGGCGAGGTTATTCAGAATGTTCTCGGAGGCGGGCGCGCTTACTTCTATAAGCGGGTCCTTGTAAACGGGCGGAACTATATCGGCTATTATATCCCGTTTACTAACTCTGAAGGAAATACTACGGGAATGTTTTTCGCAGGGAAAACGCTTGACGAGGCATATAGAAACGCGGGAAATATGCTTATGATATTCCTTCTTGTGGACTGCGTTGTGCTGTTTATTTCGCTTGCGGTTTCACATCTTTACGCGAGGAGTCTGGTTAATTCGCTGCTTGATATACGTGATTTTATGGTTAGGATTTCCGACTGTGACTTTTCGGCGGGACTTTCGGAGAAAACGCTTAAAAGGCATGACGAAATTGCGGTTATCGGACGAACTGCTGAAAAGGTAAGCCGAAATCTTCGCGAGCTTATTGAGCGCGACCCGCTTACCCTGCTTCTTAACCGAAGGAGCGGACGGAGAATACTTGACGAGCTTACGGCTGAGAAAAAGAGCTATTGCGTTGCGATGGGCGATGTCGATTATTTTAAGAGCGTAAATGACCGTTTTGGACACGCCTGCGGCGATATGGTCCTGACGCGGATTTCAAAAATACTTGACGACAGCGTGTTGAAATGCGGCGGTTCAGCTGCGCGTTGGGGCGGCGAGGAATTTTTACTTATTCTCCCCGACTGTGACAACGAGTCCGCTAAGCGGCTTCTTATCGAGATACTTGACGAGGTACGTGCACAGCGCTTTTCTGACGGGACGACAGATTTTTCTGTTACAATGACATTCGGAACAGCTCAGGCGAAGAGCGACGAAACTCCCGACTGTGTTGTGAACCGCGCCGATGAATTACTTTACAACGGAAAACAGTCAGGGCGCAACAGGATTGTAAATGAAGCTGAAACAATTACATAAACCGTATAAAATGAAAACCGCTGCTCTGATTACGAGCGGCGGTTCAGTTTGTCGATAAACCTGTTTCAGAGAATCTCAATTCGATCTGCTAAAATTTTTGATATGTTAAATCGAGAAAAATTGCAGCAAAAACGGGATTCCAAAGGGAATAATTCCCTTTGGCAGGGGTTTGGGGACGGCGTCCCCAATCTCTTTTTCTTTTCTTTTCATCTTTTTTGACGGTCTGAACCGCTACTCTGATTACGAGCGGCGGTTTAATTATATTTACAATTCTGCATTCGGCTTCAGCAGAAGATGAGCTGACCGACAGCCGTTATAAAATTCTGCTTTAAAAAACCGTGTTTAACCAGCAGGAATGCTCTTTTAAGCTTATTCCTGTTCGGAATATCGGTATAGATTCCGAGCGTTTTTCTTGCATTTCCGGGAAGCTTCTCGCGGTAGAAATCGAGGAAGGCGGCGGCTTGTGCATAAGTTGCGCTTACCCTCTTTTTGGTCCCTGCTCGCTGTGAGATTATTCTGATTATTCCCGCCGCGCTTCTGTTATTTACAGCGCCGAGCTGATTGCTGCCGTGCTGGCGATATCTGCTTAGCGGTTCGTTTACAAATCCGATTTGTCCGAAAGCAGCCGCGGCAAGAGCCGCCCACCAGTCGTGCATAAGCATTTTTTCCGGCGGCGCACCCGTAAGAAGCTCCGCGAGCTTCCGGTTTATCATAGCTGTATGCCCCGTAACATTATTCTGCGCGAGGAGGCGGTTAAGGCTTCGGTGATTGGGGTTAAGCCCCTGAAAAACGGTAAAGCGGGGTTTCAGCGTGTTAAGCTCCGCGTCAACAATTTCAGCCTCGGTATGAACTAAAAGAGGAACATCTCCGTACTCTTTTTCGAGCCGTTTCATTTCCGAGAAGGTAAGGCGCACCTTCTGTGGTTTCCAGACGTCGTCCTGGTCGGAGAACATAACGTATTCCGCGCTTGTTTTTTCGAGCATTCCTATAAAATTAGCGCAGGCTGAACCGCTCGGAACGCTGTTTTTACAGGCTTTTACAAGCTCCGGATATTTTTCTGCGTATGACTGCGCTATTTTAAATGAGCCGTCAGTCGAGCCGTCGTCGCATATTATGAGCCGCCAGCCGTCTGCGTCCTGTCCTAAAATAGATTCAATTTGTTCGGCGAGAAATTTTTCGCCGTTATATACCGCCATAAGTATGTCGATCAAAGTATATCACCGCCGATGTTGTTTTTATCTCCCGCGTATTTGCCGTTTCTGCGCCACTTGTAAAAATACTTTAGCATAGAGCTTATCTGGATAAAGAAATATTTCGGCTTTTTCATATAAGCGCGTTCCCAGAGGTGAATTACGCCGAACTGCGGCGCGTAGACAGTCCTTCCGTATTTTCCCGCCATACGCGTTATGTCCGCGTCCTCGTTATAAAGGAAATAGCGTTCGTCGAAACCGTTTATGCGCTGGAATATCTCGGTCCTGACTGCAATAAAACAGCCTGAGCAGAAGCCGATATCGGTCACCTCGGTAACATTTCTGTCGGCGAAAGTGTACTCTCTGCGCCATTTCCTGAAAATTCCGCCGAGCCTTTCAAAACGTCCGCCGAGCATATATCTGAGCTTCGGGGTAAGCTTCGGAGTAAACTGTTCATTACCATTTTCGTAAATAAATTTTGGAACAGCCATTACAATATCGGGGTTTTCATCGAGAAAACGGCACATATCGCCGATAATGTCGCTTTTAAGAACAATATCGGGATTTACGATAAAATGAACGTCGGAGTTCAACAACGTCAGAACCGCGTTATGCCCATGCCCGAAGCCACGGTTGTCGGTATTCCGGATAAGCTTAACGTACGGGTACTGCTCGGCGATTATGTCGGGCGTTCCGTCTGTCGAGTTATTGTCGCAGATATAAAGCGTAGTTTCAACACTTTCGGTCATATTTATGATCGAGTCTATTGCGGCGTTTATATTGTCCTTGTTATTATAGGTTACGATACATACTGAAGCTTTCAATTTTGTTTCTCCTGAAATAAATGATTTTTAACAGCCCGTTTCTATTTCCAGCTTCGGTCGAAACCGAAGCTGTCGGGGAGTGCGCGTGTTTTCGGTCGGCGGCGTATAAAATCCGCCTCGCGGAACGCTTTCGGTTTAGGCAGAGGAAGCGACTGCCACGCCTTATAAGCAGCCGAAAGAGTTTTCATAAGTGCAGCAGGCTTTCCGAACAGCGGCGGGAGTTTAAGCTGGTTTTTCGTTTCATATCCCGAAACGTTAAGAAGCGGGCGGTCGAAATCGAAATCGCCGTCGGAAATGTGGTAGCCGAGATTGTCGCTGTTCATGCAGAAATGGCGTATCTCGCCTGTTATAAGAATGCTTTTTTCGTCTTCACATAACTCGGCAAGCTTTATCCCGCGAAAGGGAACGTAGTAAATGTCGCGGAATATCGTTTTTTTTCCGAGAATACGATATTCACCCGCGTAGACGCTTAAAATAAAGCCCTTCGGCTGGATATCGAGGTAGGTGTAGCGACTATGTCTTTTGACTTTTTTTTCGGACAGCTCTGCTGCGGAAAGGCAGATTATCATTCCGACGGAAATTGCGAGAGCTATTAAAACGAGCATAGCCGCAGAAACCGACGAGGGCTGGGCGGCAAAAATGTTAAAAAACACAACGAAAAAAGCGGCAATGCATACCTCCGAGCAGACGGCGGCTGTACAGAGAATAACTGTTTTTCCGCGCCTTGAGTATGCGTCTGTGCGGCAGTGGAGATATTTGTTCAAGACCTCTCCCCCTTTCATTTAATTATACAGATTTTATGCGGAATTGTACAGCATAAGCGGGAAAAAATTTACAGTTTTTTATTTTATTTGTAGGAATCAACAAAAAAGTCCCTGAAATGTGCGAAAAAACAACCCGTTTTTGTACAAAACGCCGTTTTTTATAGAAAAATTGCTGTTTTCCTGTTTATTTGAAAAAAAATTGCTTACCGCTATTGACTTTTTTGTGCATTTTAATGTATAATTAGTAATAAGCGGTTTGCTCTTTTTCGGAGGGGCAGGCTGTGTTTTTCGCGGAAAGGAGGAGATTTCTTGTTCGAGCGCAGCAAAATTCTTAAGCTTGAACTTACGACTGCAACAGGCAGAAAGCTTGTTGAGGCACAAAAAGATCAGCTTTCTTTTCCAAGAATGTTTGTGGACGAAATGCCCGTCGAAAATATCGTAATAATCAAGGGCAGGGATTTTCCGATGTTTGAGTCGGAACAGAGCCTTTACGTCATCGCATATATGAAAAACGGCGACCGTATACGCTACGTCGGCGTTGTAAGGCTTTCACTCCCGGACCAGATCAATATACAGATACGGAACGAGTACGGAACGCTTATGGCGGAACGCAGGCGTTATTTTAAGGTCAACGCGGATATTACGGCTGATATTACAGGCTTTATGCGCGGTGAGGACGCCTACGGCTTCGATAACCCGGTTATATGCAGCATAAAAAATATAAATATCGGCGGTATCTTTATGTCGCGTATCAAGCATGATTTTCTCCTCGGAGATGTGCTTTTTATGCGGTTTACTTCCGGTGCGGATCCGATAAACGTTATGGCAAAGATAATCCGCGTCCAGCATTCCCGCGAGGGGGTAATGGAGGGTTACGGCTGTCAGTTCGTGAATACGGATTCTCAGCAGGAGGAGCTTTTAGCTAAGCTTGTTTTTGAACTCCAGCTTAAACAAAGACAGGAACAGATGGAACGCGACGAGCGGCTTGAAGCCGTCGCAGAATTACAGTAATTCCGAAGCGGTTGCTTCTGAAATATCATGCGCTTGGCGCAGCGTTACGCGCCGCAGGAAAGGAATGGTTCAGACATGAATATTAAGTTGAAAACTTCGTTAAGGGCGGTTTTGATCGGCATAACGGTGCTTCCGTTGATTATACTCGGGCTGGTTTCGTCGCTCCAGATTTTTGGCTTTTCAACGGAAATGCTTACCGACGAGGCAGGCAATATGGGCTACGCTTACGGCGCAGGAGTTGAAAATATTGTCGAGGGTTACGTTGATGACGTAAAGACCCTCTCATCTCTCAGCTCCGTTCAGAAAGCAGTTTCCGATTTTAACTCGTTCAAGAGCGATATTGTTGATCTGCGTACCAGCTTTACGGAACAGCGCGGTCACGTTCTCGATGTCGTTATACTCGATAAGGACGGAAGTATAGTAAGCGACGGTATCGGTTCAGGTGCGGGAACACACTTCTTCGCTAACGACGATGACTGGAGCAAGCGCCAGAATGCTTTTGTATCAGCGATCTTCCCATCTGCGAGCGGATATGACGGAAGCGTTTTCGTTACAGCTTCTAAGCTTCCCGACAGCGGATATGTTGCCTGTGTTATAAGTATGGACGCTATTACCGAGTATATGTCAAAGCTTACGATTCTCGACGACGGTTCATTTATTGTTGCCGACGCAGGAAGCGTTGTCGGATTTAACGGCGAGGGCGTTGTTAGTCTTGATTCTTCTTCGCTTAGCGGCGAAATTAAGAACAGCATTCCCGCATGGCAGAGCGAAACGCTTGCCGGTCAGAACGGAAAGCTTGATAAGGCGGGCTACATAGGCGGCTACGCAGCTATAAATGGAACAGACTGGATTTGGGCGTCGCTTTATCCGGCGTCATACGCCAGCGATACCGTTTTCTTCCTTTTTGTTGTTGCGATCGCTGTAATTTTCGCACTTGCGCTCGTATGCGCGCTTGTAATGGTTATTATGACCCAGAGCATCATCAATCCTATGCTTGATATGGTTCGCACGATGAAGGAGATCAATTCGGGCAACCGTGAGGAGAGAATTGATGTAAAGAATATGAAGCGTGAATTTGCAGGTATGTCCGAAACTTTCAACGATATGCTTGACGAAGCACTTTTAAGTGAAGAACTTCATAAGACGGTATCCGACCTTTCGGATAATATGCTCTTTGAGTACGATTTTGCTAAGGAAAGTATGTTCGTTTCGGATAACTTCAAGGAGAAAATCGGACTCGATGTTTCAGGCTCAACCCTTAATAATGGTAAGTTCATTGATTCAACTATGAACGAAGAGGACAGAGAACGCTATAAGCGCGATATGAATACACTCCTTAAAAATAAGGACGATATCGGCGGCGAATATCTTATTAAAAACGCACAGGGTAAGGAAGCATGGGTCGCAATGCGCGCGCACTGCATTACCGACAGACTTGGCGAGATCCTTCGGGTTATCGGCGTCCTTACTGATATAACAAGCGAAAAGAACGCAACATTAAAGCTCGCAGAACGTGCAAGCTATGACTTCCTTTCTCAGCTTTATAACAGAAACACTTTCGAGCGTGAGTTCCAGTCTGAACTTGACCGCAACACTAACAAGAAGGTTGCAGCACTGTTCCTTGACGTTGACGACTTTAAGTTCATTAACGACCGTTATAGCCACGCTGTCGGCGACGAGGTTATCAAGTATGTTGCTGACGTTATCAAGAACCGTGCCGGAGAAACAGGCTTTGCAGGACGTTTCGGCGGTGACGAATTTGTACTTTGCGTTTCCGACCCGAAGATGATCGAAAATCTCGAAGTCCTTTCAATGGATATTATCGACGACCTTTACAGCGGATATTATTCCAAGTCTGTTGACGCAACGCTCAATATTAAGGCTAGTATCGGTATCGCTGTTTCTCCTGAACATGGTCAGGACGGAAGAACGCTTATTGCGTGTGCTGATACGGCAATGTACTTCGTTAAGAAGAACGGTAAGGCGAACTACCATATTTATGATCCTACCGACGAAGAAACAACGATGGGCGCGCATACCCTCTAATTTAATTCTAACGGAAATTAGCCGCACGATGATGTGCGGCTAATTGGTGTATACAGCTTGAAATGGAAGGAAATGGTAGCGAATGGCAAAGGTAATTGCAGTTACAAATCAGAAGGGCGGAGTCGGAAAAACTACAACCTGTTCCGCGCTTTGCGGCTGTCTTTCTGCAATGGGTAAACGGGTTCTCGGAATAGATATGGACCCGCAGGGAAACTTCAGCTTCAGCCTTGGAGCTGACGCGGACAACGCATATACCATCTATGACGTTTTTAAGGGAAACGCGGGGATTTATGACGCGATTCAGCATTGCAGCTGCTGTGACGTTATTCCTGCGAACATTCTCTTTTCGGGCATTGAGCTTGAGCTTACGGTTGTCGGGCGCGAATATATTCTCCGTGAGCATCTCGGCGATATATCCGACAGCTATGATTACATACTTATTGATACTCCGCCGGCATTGTCGCTGCTTACTATAAACGCGTATGCGGCCGCAAATCAGATAATCATTCCTATGGTTGCGGAGATATTGTCGCTTCAGGGCATAGCGCAGCTTAAAGAAACAATTTTCGCTGTAAAGAAATATTACAATCACGCGCTCGAAATCCGCGGAATTGTCCTGAATAAATACAACCCGCGCCTTATTCTTACAAAAGAGGTCGAGGAGCTGGCGAATATTATCGCTGAACAACTCGACACGGATGTTTTTGAGCAGAAAATCTCGAACAGCGTTATTGTCGCCGAAGCGCCCGCGCATGCGAAAACGATCATAGAATATGCTCCGCGTTCAAAGGCGGCGCAGGAATATATGGATCTTACTTATGAAATTCTCGGTATGGAGAAGCCGAGGCGTTCATTGAAAAAACTCGGCAGGGGCAGACCGCGTAAGCAGAGGAGCGAAGCTGAATGAGATCGGCGCGAACGGATAAGGTGATGGAGCTGCTCGAAAAAAAGCCTGTCCGCGAACAGCCGTCTAACCCGATGCTGAGCGTTCCCGAAAAAGAACCGGTACCTGTTGTTTTTACGAAAACGTCCGGCGGAACGCAGCTTGTAAACGTTATTTTTCTTTTGATAAATGAACAGCTTGCCGCGATTATGGAGAGGTTTAACTGCTGTACCTGTGATGAATGTGCAGCCGCGGTAACGGCTGAAACACTCGCCCGTCTTGAACCGGTATATGTTACAGTAAAGCGGAAAAACGACGCGGATCAGGTAAATGTAATAGCCGCTAACCACCGCAGCGAGGTGATTTCGGCTGTAACAAAGGCTGTTATAACAAGAAAATCGACATCAAACCACGGAAATTTTCAAAAAAGTATTGAAAAATGACAGAAAATGCGGTATAATAATAAGTGGAATTTCCGTTTTTGCGTATCATATGGAGGTATTATGGCTTTATTTGATTACACCTCGTTTCGTATTATGGAACAGGGACTCGGACTGTTAAGTCAGCAGCAGAGTATTATTGCACAAAATATCGTAAATCAGGATACGCCCGATTATAAGTGCAAGTATATGTACTTCGCGGGTGTTCTTAAAGATAAGCTCGATAGCTCTGGTTTGCAGACGGGAACTAAGCGGCTTGAACTTAAATCTACCATTTATGTGGACGAGGATACGAAGGATCAGCCCGACGGCAACAATGTCGATAACGATACCCAGCAGGCTTTATTCGTAAAAAACGCATATCAGTATCAGGCGGTAATTAACCAGCTGAACGCCGAGTTCAATATGCTTCGTACTGCAATGACGCGCAGTTGATCGGGGGAGAGTTAAACAATGGCATTTTTAAGCAATCTTGATATAGCAGTTTCGGGAATGATCGCCCAGCGTACCCGCGCTGACGTAATCGCCCAGAACGTAGCTAACGCTGAAACTACCCGTACCAAAAACGGCGGGCCTTATGTGCGCCAGCTAGTGGTTTTTTCGGAGAATACAGCCCGTGAGAATGAACGAGAGAGCCTTATTACATTTAAGACTGTGCTTGGCGAAAAGCTTAACGAGCTGAAGGGGCTTGCGGGAAAGGGCGGAAGTGAAAAACAGCAGGGTGTTCTTCTGACGGAAATAATTGAGGACGAAACGCCCCCGACGCCTGTTTACGACCCGTCACACCCGGACGCGGACGAAGACGGATATTATTATCTGCCGAACGTTGACGTTGCTGAAGAGCAGATAGATATGCTCGCGGCAACCCAGTCATATTCCGCAAATTTAACGATTTTTAACAGTATGAAATCATTAGCGTCAAAGGCGCTTACGATAGGTCAGTAATAAAACGAAAGGTTGGAATTTATGTACATAGTACCGCTCACATCGGCAATCACGCCGCTTGAGCCGATTGAAAAAATAAATGTTAAAAAAAACGAGGCTGCCCAGACGGAAGAAGCTGCGGCTCCAACGTTCCTCGACGCGATGAAAGGGCTCTGGGATAACGCTGTTGCTGCGCAGGAAATCAAAACCGAGGATATGATGAAGCTTATGCTCGGCGATAC
Organism: uncultured Ruminiclostridium sp.; assembly: GCA_964489095.1. Taxonomy (GTDB): domain Bacteria; phylum Bacillota; class Clostridia; order Oscillospirales; family Ruminococcaceae; genus Ruminiclostridium_E. The sequence continues at coordinate 26,988 of CAZAXM010000024.1, forward strand.
AGACAGCCTGGAGCAGATGCAGATCAATATTACGAAAGCTGAAATTGCGACCCAGCTTCTCGTTAATGTAAAAAATGCAGCGGTTGACGCATACAACGAGATTATGCGTATGAGTATATAAATCAATCGCGCAGACGAAAGTGAACTGCGCGGTTTATGCTGTCAAATTTGTTTTTGAATCGGAGCGAACTTAATGGATAAAGTAAAGGAAACCCTCGGAAAGCTGTGGGGGACTATAAAGACAAAGTGGACTGATATAGGAAAAAAAGGACACGTAATATTCTTTTCGGTAGTCGGCGTTTTGGTAGCGTCAGCGATCGTTCTCGCTATTCTCCTTAACCATACGGACTATGCCGTTTTATATACGGGCGCTTCGTCCGAAGAAACGGCTGAGATTTTAACTGTGATACGTTCCGACCTTGGTACGGCCGATGTTACAATAAACGCGAACGGCGATATTCTCGTACCTGAAAAGGAAGTCGAAAATCTGCGCGTCCAGCTTAGTATGCTCGGTTACCCGAAATCGACTTTCAATTACAATATCTGGGACACGGGCGTGAGTATGTTCTCGACAGAGAGCGATAAGCGCGTAAAGGAAAAACAGCAGCTCCAGGAAAACCTGCGTGCAACCCTTACGATGTATGAGGGCGTTGATTCCGCAGTCGTTATCTTAGCAATCCCCGAAACGAATGATTATGTTATTTCTAATACACGTGATGAGGCGAGCGCTTCCGTAGTTCTGATGCTTAATAAGGAACTTTCACCGAGCGTTATAGAGGGTATTTACAATCTCGTAAAGACGGCTGTTCCCGGACTTAAAGAGGAAAATATAACCGTAACCGACGGCGAGGGCAATCTCCTTACAACCGAGGAAATCGTTCAGCAGCAGGAGGAAAACGGTGAGGACGAAATTGACCTGTACAATAAACGCCTTGATGTACAGAACAATATAACCGCAATTCTCAAGGATAAGCTTGTCGAGCTTTTCGACGGCGTATTCCCTGATTTCCGCGTTGGCGTTGATATTCAGCTTAACTATGACTCACAGGTTACTCAGATTACCGAGTACACCCCGTCAGTTGACGCAGAGGGTAACCGCGGCGGTATGGTGAACAACGAAAAGTATGTTTCCGCAGGCGGCGGCGAGGCTGCCGAGGGCGGAGTTGTCGGAACAGTGGTTGACGCCGATATTTCTCCCGATTACCCGACATATCAGGTCGGTGACGGCGACCAGTTCTATTTTGAATGGCAAAAAGAAATAAATTACCTCGTTAATGAGGAAATTCGCCAGATTCAGAAAGAGGGATATAGCTACGATAATATTTCCGCAACAGTTGTCGTTGACGCAACGGGCATTTCACAGGCGGAAACCGAGGAATGGCAAAGTGCGATTGCAAACGCTATCGGCGCGGATTACGACAGGGTGACGTTCAAGGCATATCCGTTCACGCTTGACCCGACAGACGGTTCGCCGATCGGAAGCGACGGAACAGTTGTCGTACCCGGCGGGCGTGATGTATGGATTTTCGTTATAATCGCACTGGGAATAATACTTGTTGTTCTGCTCATAATTGCGCTGTTTGCGACAGGCTCCGGCAAGAAGCGCGCTAAGATAAAGCGTGCGGCGGCAGTTCCCGCGCAAAGCACCTCATTCGGAAGCAGTATGGACACGGAGGAAGATATGAAGAACATCTACGAAGCCGAAGTTCCTGAAAACTATGAGATCCAGAGCCTTACGGAAACGAGCGATGAAAGCCGCGAGGCAATGCTTAAAAAGGAAATTCGTGATTTCTCTAAAACGAATCCTGAAATTGTCGCACAGCTTATCCGTACATGGATGAAGAACGACGAATAAACGAGAAATTTTCTGATTGGAGGGAGTAAAAATGGCGGAATTGCAGTCACAAGGACAGATGACCGCTATCCAGAAGGCGGCGATGGTTATTTCCGCGCTCGGAACAGAAAACGCGTCTAACGTTTTCAAGTTTTTCACGGACGACGAGATTGAAAAGCTTACTCTCGAAGTTGCGAAAATGGATTATTGGCCTATGGAAGTCGTTGACGAGGTTCTTAACGATTTCTATGAAATCTGCCTTACCCAGAAGGTTATATCTGAGGGCGGCGTTGAGTACGCGCGTGAAATTCTCGAAAAGGCTTTTGGCACGCAGGCGGCGAACGCGCTCTTTGAAAAAATTACAAAACAGCTTAAAACGAAAGCGTTCGCGTTTGTTCGTAAGGCTGATTATAAAAATCTGTTGGCGATCGTTCAGAATGAACATCCGCAGACGATTGCGCTTATTCTTTCCTATGCGCGAAGCGATCAGGCCTCTGCTATTCTCTCGGAGCTTCCGAAGGACGTTCGTATCGAGGTTGTTGAGAGAATAGCGAAAATGGAATCCGCCTCGCCTGATGTTATAAAAAGTATCGAAGCGACGCTCGAAAAGAAGTTCGCGAACCTTGCGACGACCGAAAATATGGACGTTGGCGGCGTAAACTACATCGCCGATGTTCTTAATAAGGTTGAACGTTCGACTGAAAAGTTCATTTTCGACGAGCTGAATCTCCGCGATCCGAAGCTTGCCGAAGAAATCCGTCAGAAGATGTTCGTTTTCGAGGATATTGTTCATCTCGATTCGATGTCCATTCAGGCGTTTATTCCGCAGGTCGACCCGAAGGACCTCGCGGTTGCAATCAAGGGTTCAACGGCAGAGGTTGCCGAGGTTATCTACGCAAATATGTCCTCGAGAAGTAAGGAATCCACTCAGACCGACGTCGAGTATCTGCACAATGTACGTATGCGCGATGTTGAAGAGGCGCAGCAGCGTATCGTCGCGATTATCCGGCGGCTTGAGGACGAGGGCGCTCTCACGATTTCAAAGGGCGGCGGAAATGACGAAATTATCGCTTGATCTATTAACGGCGGGCAGGCTGTCTGCTCGCCGCTTTGTTTATCCGGAGGTGCAGGGATATGGCAGGAATCATTAAGGGCGGACTTGGCTTCGGCTATATTCCCGCAGCTGGCAGTGATGAGCCGATTATGAAAACGATTTTCGGTACGCACCAGTCTGAGAATATTCAGGTGAAGGAGAGCTTGCCTGTCGAGGAAGCGGCGGAGGATATCCGCGTTGAAACGAATGAAGAAGTTGTTTCTGAACAGGTTGTTGTCTGCGAACCCGAAATTGAGGCGGACTCCGAACCGGAAGTGGAGCCCGCTGTTGTTGCTGAGGAAATTGTTTTGGAACAGGAGCGTATTCTGCGGGAATGTGAGGAGCTGCGCGTTAAGTATGAAAGCGAAGCGGAACAGCTTATGGACAACGCGAAGGAGCGGGCGCAGCAGATATGTGACGAAACGAGAGAGAATGCAAAAAAGACTGTTGAGCAGGCGAATGAGCAGGCTGTTCAGATTAAAAAGGACGCATTCGACGAGGGCAGACAGCAGGGCTATGATGAAGGCTATAAGTCGGGTTATGACGAGGGGTATGTTGCCGCGCTGAAAAAGTGCAAGGAAGCGCTTCTTGAGCTTAAAACGACAAATGAACAGATCGTTGCTGAAAAGGAGCGCATTTTCCGCGATTACGAGCGCCAGCTTTTCGATACGATTTTTGAAATTGCACAAAAAATAACCATAAACAGCCTGAAACAGAAGGACAAAACGGCTATTTCAAAAATGATCAAGGAGGCAGGGAAGCGTTACCGCGGCAGCAAGAACGTTAAAATTTCGCTTTCCTCGCTGGATATATCCGAAGAATCGCAGCTTGACGATGAAATTCTTGCCGAGGCTTTCCGCGACGGGACGAACGTTGAAATTGAGATTTTAAAAGACGCGCCTGAGGGCACACTCATCATCGACGACGGCTCGGAAATTACCGACGCAGGCGTTCCCACTCAGCTTAAAATGATCGAACAGCTCGGAAAGGGCAAGTATCGCGACAAAAATCTCCACGAGCTTATCCGCACGAAAATGGCTGCTATGGAGCCGTCCGAGGAGGTCGAGGGTA
>CAZAXM010000025.1:0-30587 GCA_964489095.1 uncultured Ruminiclostridium sp.
TCCCGTACCGAAACCTGCATCGAAGTACAGCTGGTACTGGCTTATAAGCGCGCCCGAAAGAGCAACGCACGCATTCGCGATCGCAAGCCCCACGCACTTTGTAAGCGCAGCGTTGATTGACGAGGAACGAACCATATCCTCGTTATCTCCTGTCGCGCGGATAGTTATTCCGCTTCTTGTCTTAAAGAATACGGCGAGAATTGCGGCAAGAATTACTGCAAAGAAAAGCGCGCCGACAGTGTAAGCAATATTTTTCACAAGGACGGAATCCATATCGGGCAGAAGCTTTTCAAATAAATCGCGCAGCTGAGTGAAAAAGGTCTGAGAGGTATTCAGCGAAACGTTCGATTTACCGCCCGTAACAAAAAGGCAGACGCTGTACAGGGACGTCATTACAAGAATACCCGAAAGGACAGGGTGAATGCCGATTTTTGCCTGTAAAAGTCCGCTCGCCGCGCCGGCAAGCGCACCTGAAAGGACTGCAATAAGCAGTCCGAGGTAGGGGTGACCCGCGGCAGAAAGCACAGCACAGACGGACATTCCAAGAATTATACTGCCGTCAGTCGTTAGGTCGGGCACATTCAGTATTCTGAACGAAACATACATTCCGAGTGCCATTATTCCATAAAGCAGTCCGAGTTGAACTGCGCCAAGTATCAGCGTTGCCATTGTTTTTCCTTTCGCGTCAGTTGTTCGTGATTATTTCAAAATTACCTTCGAGGCTTTCGGGAATGGTGATTCCGAGGGTGGAAGCGGTATCTGTGTTAATCATCTTTGCAAATTCGGAAACGCGCTCAACGTGGTTATCCGAAATCTTCTCGCCGTTGTGAAGTCGGAGAACAAGCTCGCCCGTCTGCTTGCCAAGAACGTCATAGTCGATACCAACTGTCGCAAGTCCGCCGTCTTTAACCATTGTATCTGCGCCGACGTAAATCGGCTTGCCCGCGTCGGAAGCAACCTGCGCGTAGGTCGGCATAGCGGAAGCTACGGTGTTATCGTCGAGCGTGAAGAACGCGTCAACTTCGCCTGCAATGGAGGTTACAGCCTGCTGGATATCCGCAGTGGTCGTTACGGTCGCTTCCTTATAGGAAAGTCCGTTCGCGTCGCAGTATTCCTTAGCACGTTCAATGCCTGTTACGGAATTGATTTCACTTGTGCAGTAAACGAATCCGAAAGTCTTTGCGTCGGGGGTAAGTTCAGCCGCAAGTCCGAAAATGTCCTCAACCGAAATAGCGTCCGAAACGCCTGTAATATTGCCGTTTGTTTCGTCAAAAGAGGTGACAAGCCCCGCTTCAACGGGCGTGCTTACAGCTGAGAAAACGATCGGAATATCGCTTGTCGCCGCCATAGCTGCCTGAGCGGTATTGGTTGCGATAGGAACGATAACGTCAACATCGCCTGAAACAAGATCCTGCATTATAGTTGTAAGCATACTTGCGTCGCCCTCTGCGTTTTTGTACACGACCTTGATGCTGCTGTCGCCCGCTGTAATTGTCGACTCGATAGCAGCACGAATCTGGTCAAGCGAGGGGTGCGACATAGGCTGAACAATAGCGACCGTATATACGTCGTCGCCGCTCTGGGTGGAGCTGCAAGCGCTCATTGCCCCGATTGCCATAGCTGCTGCTGTTGCTGCTGCAAAAAATCTTGTCTTTTTCATAATAGTCTTCCTTTCATCTGCGAGTGCCTGTTGGAAGCATTCATTTTCGTAATTTATTTTACCGCGGGAGTTTCATTTTTATTTTCATAGGAAAAACAAAAAGACCTGTCCTTAAAATAAGGACAGGTCATATAACCTGCGGTACCACCTTAATTGACTGTAAAACAGTCCTCTCCTAGAAATGCCAACACATTTCCTGCTCGTAACGTGAGCTGCGTCTTGGATACTTCCTTACGGTTTCCCCTCGCCCTCGGCAGTCCATTTACCACATTGCCTTCTGCGGAATTCTCAGCATCTCCCGCTCTCTGTGAGCGCCTCATGTGTGTTATCTCTGCCTCAACGGTTTAATTATTAAGCTGTATTTGCATTATATCACCTTTTTTTGCATTTGTCAATAGGGAAAATTAAATTTATAAAAATTACCGATATTCAATAGCGTCACCGCACGACGATAATTGTGCAGCGACGCCATTTTTCTTATATCCATTTTACCATATATAATCAATACCGCAACGCTTTATAATGCGCAGTGAAATATCCGAGAATGGCTTATTTATCGTCATTTCTTTTATAGCCGCGCTTTCTTTCGTCTGTAAGACCGAGTATGTAGTCGGTCGAGGTGTCATAAAGCTTCGCAAGCTTAATTATGACGCTTACGGGAACGTCACGAACGCCGCGTTCGTATTTTGAGTACAGCGACTGGTCACAGAAAAGATACTGCGAAACTTCGATTTGCGTTTTGTCGCTGTCCTCGCGTAAATTGCGGATCCTTTCAAACATTATATAAAGATATTATATCCCATAAACAAAAAACCACTTGACAAATAGGACGATATATCCTACCATGAGTATGGTAATATTTGTATCTAACGAATATTTAGATTTGAAAGGAGAATAGGGTTTTTCCCGAAAAAGATGAAAAAAGTATCGATTCTTATTGTAAGTGCTGACGCGGATTATTCAACAAATGTCGCGGGGTATTTCAGAAATCATTACAGCGAAAGCGTTATGATCGTATTCTGTTCGATCCCATCAAACATTCCCGAATATATAGTTAATAATAGAATCTCAATTATCCTCGCCGATTCCGATTTGTATGAACAGGCAGTACAGGAAGCGGGGAACAGCTGTGCTGTCTATAAACTTGTAGAAAGTAGATCTGACGCGGACGAACGTTCGGTTGCGAAGTACATAAGCGCGCCGCTTCTTTATAACGAGCTTCTTTTCATTTACGCGAAAATGGCAGGTGATGAATCCTCCGACGACCTTAATAAAAGAAACGTTTATACCTTTATAAGTGTGAACGGCTGCGGCGCGACAACGCTTTCGGTCTCGTTTGCATATCGTCTTGCGAAAGAGGGAAAAAAGGTGCTTTTTATCGGGCTTGACGGTCTTTCCGACTATAAGGGTATCTTCGCCTCGCCATCTGAACGCGGATTAAGTGACATAATTCTTGCCCTTAAATCAAAATCTGAAAGCGTTTCCGTTATGGCTCGCTCTGTCGTAAACCGGGGCGAGGTTTGTTTTATAGATAAGTGCAGGTGTTTCGACGATATCTACGAAATAGACGATTCCGAAACAACGCTTTTATTCGATAAAACGTTATCCTGTGATAATTTCAACGCAGTCGTAATGGATATTTCTCCCGCATTCTTAAATGTGTGGAACTATGCCGCAAAGCGTTCGAGGTACATATTCTGCGTTACCGTGAACAAAACCTCGTCAATTGCTAAAACGAACAATTTTGTGGAACCCGTAAAGGTGCGCGATTTCAGAAACTCAACCGACGCATTTTCGCTCCTCAGAATACTTGTAAACCGCACTGCCTCAGCTGAACCGACAGCCGAGCTGAACTGCGATAAAACAGCCTTTATCCGGAGATACAGTGCAGAAAATTACAATGAGCTTACGTCGAAAATTGCCGATGACAGCGTATGGAGCGAATACATTAAGGGGTGAAAACCGTGGAGCAAAGATTAAACGAATACTTTGAAAAAATCAAGAGCAGGGCGGTTGAGTATGTCAATTCAGCCGAAGTTGACGACGACCATCTTATGGAGTATATCGGAACGCTTATAAGCGCGCTCCCCGAATCGAAATATATGACGATTTCGGACATTTCCGCGATAAAGGATAAGGTTTTTAATTCTATCCGCGGTCTTGGAATGCTTGACGATATAATGAACGATGAAAATATAACGGAAATAATGATAAACGGACCGGACAACGTTTTCGTCGAAATCAGCCGCTCACGGGACTTAACGTTGAATGGTCGTCAGCTCCCCGAAATGTTAAGCTCCACGATTATTGGACAGTCGGCGGCGAAAATAACGATACTCTCGCTCCGCTTACTGATGCCGGCGTAACCGATTATCTTGCGAAGATCCGCCTTGTTCCCGACGGCGAGGGCGATATCAGCGGTCAGCTTAAAATCTTCGCCGATGGACAGGAGCCTGTTTATATCAACATAAGCGGTCGTGCGGGCAACCCGAAGATCGTTACCGATTCCCCGCTTAAAAACGTTGTAAAATACGTTCCGTATTCGGCAATTGTCGCTACGGACAATATTTACGATTGGGCATACCCTAAGTTCACTTCTTATGGAACACTTCCCGAAGGCGTTACATTCAACGAGAAAACAGGCGAAATCTACGGCGTTCCTACCGAAACAGGCAAGTTCAATTTCGAGGCTACTGTTAATTTTGTTGACGAAAACAACTCAGCTCTCGACTTCCCCTACATTAGTAAGGAATTTGAACTTGAAGTCCTCGAAAACACAAACGAGAACGTTTATAACGCAACAGATGATGAATATTCAATTAAAACTCCTATCGGTACAGAAGCTAACGCGGGTCAGCACGACTATTACCTCTCTCTTGACGGAGCGGATAAAACTTTCGCTTCAAACAACGAGTTCGGCGAATTTATCGACCTTTGGCTTAACGGTGAAAAGCTTACCGAGGGTACAGATTACACCAAGCGCGAGGGCAGTACGATCATCACGATCAAGAGCCAGACTTTAGGCGCGCTTGAAAAGGGTTCGTCAAATACAATTGCGGCGGAATTCCGTGTAAACGGTCAGCTCGACAACGAGTTAAAGCGCACCGCGCAGAACTTCACGATTGGCGATATTGACAGCGTTCCCCCCAGCAATCCGACAAATCCGACTACTCCCACAACCCCCACTATCCCCGGCACGTCCGCTGCTCCAAACAAAACAAACGATTCCGATAAAAATGATTCGGCAGTAGAAAAGGTCGAAAAGCTTATCGACGGTATCCCCGAAAAGGTAACTGACGATGACAGGGACGATATTGAAGCGGCAAGAAAGGCTTATGATAAGCTTACCGAAAAGCAGAAGGAACAGGTTGAAAATATTGATAAGCTTATCGAAGCAGAAGAAAAGCTGCTCGGACTTGACGAGGAAGAAAACGAGGACGACGTTGAAATTGACGATGACTTAGAAGCCGATGATGATGTTGACGTTGACGATACCGATTCTGAGGTTGACGGTGATTCTGACGAAGCGAGCGAAAGCATGAACTTCTTCGGAACTGTTTATAACAAGAACGGTACGGCACTTTCCGATATTTCTCTCGAACTTCATTCTAAGGTTCAGAATACCTCGACAAATTCAAACGGCGCGTTTAGTTTCAGCGCAGTCGAGTTCGGAAAGCATACGCTTACCGCAACTGACAAAAACGGCAACACAGCAAGCAAGGAATTTACAATCGTAAGCGGCGATAAATTTACCGTTTCTGACGATGTAATTACCGTTGCTGCTGATAATAAAGCTGATGTTGACATTATTTTTGATGGAAACGAACTCAGCTTCATAAAGAGCGGCGAGAAAGCTCCTGCTGCGACAGTCGTTGTAGAAGGCGCTGACGGCAACCCGACAACAGGCGTTGCTTCCCCCCCTATCGCCGCGATTGCAGCAGGCTGCTGTTCTTGCGCGGCACTGCGCTTTAAAAAGCGTAAGTGACATTTTTATCTCCTATTTTTTTGGGGCATGGTTCTCGGTTTCCGAGGGCTATGCCCGCTTTTTTTATGCAGTACCGCAATAAAAAATCACCGCCGAAGCGGTGAAAAAATTATTCCTTTTCCGATAGGTATTCCGCGATAGCCTGTAAAAATTTTTTGCCATATTGCGCTGCCTTCTTTTCGCCAACGCCCGAAATATCAAGAAATTCCTCCATGTTTTTCGGCGTTTTCGCGCTCATATCACGAAGCGAGCTGTCCGGAAAAACAACATAAGCGGGAACGCTCTGTATCGCGGCAATCTTTTTCCGCAGCTCCTTAAGCTGTGCGAAAAGTTCCGGATTTTCGATCGGAGCGGCAGCCTCTCTTGTTTTAACATCTGTACGCGGCGCAGCCTCTTTCGGGATTTTCATAAGTAAGGTTCGTTTTTCTTTTATAAATCTGTCGGCGAAATCGGTCAGCGAAAGTGCGCCGTCATCGGAACGGATATATCCGTTTTCCTGAAGATAATCGACTGTTTTTCCAATTTCGGATAATTTACTTCCGCTCATAATTCCGAATGTCGACAGCGATTTACATTCCTCGTTTTCTGAGCTTCCGTTAAGCGTTGCACATACACGTCCGCAGTTCGCACTGATATTTTTTTGTTTCATTCTGAAAATACAGGACAGGATTTTCTGCGCCTGAACAGTTATATCAACAGTGTCGAAGTTTTTCAGACAGGAGCTGCAATTCCCGCAGAAATCCGATGTCGATTCGCCGAAATAGCGGAGAATAAATTCCCGCAGGCAGCTTTCGGTTGTGCTGTAAAACGTCATTCGTTTAAGCCGCTCAAAATCCCGCTCCTTAGCGGCGGAAATTTCACTTTCTGAAAGCCCGCTTTCTTCTTTTCCATGTTCGATAAGAAATTTGTTGGTGCGAACGTCCGACTTGCTGTAAAGAAGTATACACCTTGCCGGCGAGCCGTCCCGCCCCGCGCGCCCTGCTTCCTGGTAATAGCTCTCGATGTCCTTTGGCATATTGTAGTGGATAACGAGCGAAACGTTAGACTTGTCGATTCCCATTCCGAAAGCGTTCGTCGCGACAATAATATTAGCCCTGTCATAGATGAAACTTTCCTGTGCAGCGCGCCGTTCACTGTCGGAAAGTCCGGCGTGATATTTTGCAGCGTTAAAACCGTTTTCGCATAAAAATTCGTAAACGCTGTCGGTATTTTTTCTTGTTGAACAGTATATTATTGTACAGCTGTTTTCAGTCTTAGCGAGAATGTCGAGAAGAACGGAGTTTTTCTGCGAGTCCTTCATCTGCCTTACTTCAAAGTAAAGATTCGAGCGGTCGAAGCCCGTTGTGATTTTAAACGGATTTATCAGTCCAAGTATTTTTTCAATATCGCGCTTTACAATGTTCGTCGCGGTAGCGGTAAACGCGGCGACAACGGGACGATAGGGAAGGGAATTGACAAAGCCCGTTATTTTCAGATAGCTCTGGCGGAAATCCTGACCCCATTGCGAAACGCAGTGCGCCTCGTCAATTGCAACAAGCGGTATCCTTACATTTTCGCAAAGATTAAGAAAATCCTCGTTTTCAAGTCGTTCGGGCGCAGCGTAGAGAATTTTACATTCTCCGCTTCTTACCGCGTCAAGCGTTGAAAAATATTCAGCCCCCGTGAGCGAGCTGTTTATGTACGCGGCGGGAATGCCAGCCTGCCGAAGCGCTTCGACCTGATCTTTCATAAGTGAGATAAGCGGTGAAATAACGATAGTTGTCCCATCAAGCATAAGCGCAGGAATCTGATAGCACATAGATTTTCCCGCGCCTGTCGGCATAACGCCAAGGCAGTCGCGGCCGTTTAATATGCTGCTGATTATTTCGTGCTGTCCGTATCTGAACGCGGTATGCCCGAAATATTTTTTTAGTATATCTTGTTCGTTAATTTTATTCATGCAAGTAAATATTTATTCTGATATTGACATATTTTTTAACAATTTCTTTCTGGGTTATTTTTCCGAAAATAAGTTTGCCTGCGTCCTTAAGCCGTGAAAAGACAGCGTTATCAATTCGCGGAACATATCCGATTTTTACACCGTCGCTTGTTTTAATAACAATAGCTTTATCGTCGTAAGGGTTGTCAGGCTCGCGGAAAAAATCCAGCTTATCGCCAATGTTCAGGTAAGGCTCAAGCTCATTCATACCTTCGATGTACGACGTTCCCGCAACAAAGGTGCCAAAAAAAAAAATATCGCGGCTAAACGGTTCGGGAATAGTAAGCGCGCCATTGCCTGAATGAAAAAGGCTTATAAGGTTTTTCTCATCGCTTTTAACGATTTCGTTCATTTTTTACCTCCCAAGAAGCCTGTTAATTTCACTCTCGTAGTGATTAACAGCACTTGACCAGTACTTAATATATCCCTCGAACTCTTCTTTCTTGTCGGCTGTTTTTTCTTCGCTTTCGATAATGGTTTTAAGTATGTATGGATATTCGGATTTAATTTTATTGATGTCGTTATTGACCTTTTCGATCATATTTGAAAGACGGGTGCATTCGTTTATAAGTTCCGTAAGGCTGTCCTCGCTTATACTGGTAAGCGGTGAGTCGGAAACCATAGTTCCGATTATCCTTAGAGTATCCAGGTCGCCGTTTTCATAAGCAGTGACCGCGTTATGGAAAAGGGAAAGCTGTTCGCTGCTTATGTCAGGGTGAAGCGTTTTCATAATTGAACGGTAAAGCTTTTTAATTTCGCACGTTTCCTCTTCCGACAGAATCTCCCCGTTTGTTCTTTCAAGCGCGTTGTTCATTTTATCTATTTCGTCGTTCAGAAATTCAACGTATTCGCCGTATTCAAGGTCGAGATCCTTTTCAATTTGCTCCATATTGATGCTCTCCTGCCTGTTCAGCTTCGCCTGAATAAGCTCTGTTTTCCGCTTGAGCCGAGTGGCTGCAAGGCGAAGCTCATGAGCGCGGTATTCGAGGCTTCCGAGAGAAATCATATATGTCATTTCGGTATTTTTGCATTCTACAAGTACAAGCTCGTCACGTTCAAGAAGCAGCATTGATAATTCGGTCCGTAGTTTTTCGGATTTCTTTTTCAGTGCGGCATAATCAGGTAAAAGAATGACGGCTTCGGTATTAGTTATTCCGCTTGAAAGCTCTTTGAGAGTTGAAAGCGCGGATAAAAATCATTCCCTGTGCTTCTCCGGGGTGTTGCTGCACATAAGACGGATACTCGATCCAAGCCGCATAGCGCCGCTTATGTTCTCATTCTTTCCGTCTATTTCCGATATTCCTGCTATAAATCTAAGCGAAGCGCATTCCTCCGAAAGTACGGCGTAATCCACATTGCCTGCTTCAAATCTTTCAAGCCATTTTTTCGCAAAATCGTGAATTTCATTTAAATTATCCATCTTAATCCCCTTTGCGTTTATTCCATGATCCCGCTGAACAGTTTTGTAACAAGCGTTCTTAGCCCGCTGTTTTCGGGCTGCGACAATCCCGGGTCATTTTCAAGCAGCGTATCTGCGAGAGTACGTGTTTCCTGTAAAATATCAATGTCCGAGGCAATATCGGCAATTTTCAGATTCGGAAGTCCGTGCTGTTTTGAACCGAAAAAGTCGCCCGGACCGCGCAGCCGCAGATCCTCGTTTGCTATTTCAAAGCCGTCTGTTGTCCGGACCATTGTGTCAACGCGCGCGCGGGTGTATTCGCTCCTGCTGTCGGTAACCAGTATGCAGTGCGACTGCTCCGTTCCTCGCCCGACACGTCCGCGAAGCTGGTGAAGCTGCGAAAGACCGAACTGCTCCGCGTTTTCGATTACCATTACAACAGCGTTCGGAACGTCAACTCCGACCTCGATAACGGTTGTCGAAACTAGTACTTTTATTTCGTTATCTTTGAACGCCTGCATAACCGCGTCCTTTTCCTTTTGTTTCAGCTTGCCGTGGAGAAGCCCCATAGGAATGTCCGAAAAATACTTTTCTTTTATTTCATCAAAGTATTTCACCGCGCTGGCTTTTTCGCTTGCTCCCTCTTCGATGAGCGGGCAGACGATGTACGCCTGAAATCCGTTGGCAACGTATTTCCGTATGAATTTGTACAGCCGTTCGCGGTAGGACGTGTCAACGCCGTAGGTACGTATCGGAATACGCCCCTTCGGCAGCTCGTCAAGCACCGATATTTCGAGATCGCCGTAAATTATAAGCGCAAGCGTTCGCGGGATAGGCGTTGCCGACATTACGAGCGTGTGCGGCTTCATTCCCTTTGCCGCGAACATTCCGCGCTGCTCAACGCCAAAGCGGTGCTGCTCGTCGGTTATTACAAGTCCGAGGCTTTTAAAACGCACAGCCGATTGGATAAGCGCCTGCGTTCCGACAGCTACGTCCGCTTCGCCGTTTTTTAGCACGCTGTAAACGGGGGTTTTTTTGCTGCTGCCCGTAAGCAGAACCACGCGGAATCCGAGCGGCTCAAGAAAAACGCGGAGAGTTTCGTAATGCTGCTTTGCTAGAATTTCCGTAGGTGCCATAAGCGCGGACTGATACCCGTTTTTTGCCGAAAAGCAGCAAAGTGCTGCCGCGACAAGTGTTTTACCGCTTCCTACGTCGCCCTGCAAAAGTCTGTTCATTGGTGCAGTGCTCTGCATATCTTCGCAGCATTCATTTATAGTGCGAAGCTGGGCGTTTGTCGGTGTAAAGGGAAGCTGTTCAAAAAAATCGGAGAGGTCGGCCTGCTCCATAGCTATCGGCGTTTCTGTTTTTCCGCGCCGTTTCAGCAGCTTCAGTCCGAGCTGAAGCGTAAGCAGTTCTTCAAACGCGAGCCGCCGCCGCGCGTCAATGAGCCGATCGGCATTCCGGGGAAAATGAATCCATTCGAGCGCAGTCCGGTAGTCGGGCAGGCAGTAGTTTGTTCGTATTTTTTCGGGGAGAAGGTCGATAAGCTCACAATCCCGAAGCGCGTTATGAACGCATATAGAAACCATTCGTGTTGAAAGTCCCGCGGTGAGACTGTATTTCGGAACGAGCTTGTTCGGTTCAGACGCTTCGATAAAAACGGGCGAGCCGCATTCCTTTTCGAGCATATTTCCGCGCAGCTTTCCGTAGAAAATATACTCTTTCCCCATCACAAGGCGTTCAAAGGCATAGCTGCTGTTAAAAAAAACAATTGTAACCTCGTCGGTTCCGTCTGTAACGAGCACCTTAAAAATCGAGTAGTGATGTCCGATGTGCGGTCTCATTTTTTTTGTGACAGTTCCCTTAAAAACCGCGTTTTCCTCCGGTTCAAGCTTTTCTATCGGGATGGGGGCGGTGAAGTCGATATAGTCGCGCGGATAGTGGGAAAGAAGCTCGCCGACGGTGGTAATACCGAGCTTTTCAAAAAGCTTAGCGCGCTTTTCGCCTACTCCCTTCAGGTATGTTACGTTGTCGTTAATGTTCATTTTATCTCCAAAAAGCCGCCTACATTTACACGCAGGCGGCAAAGCTTATTCTACTGAAACTATAAAGTAATAAACGGGCTGACCGCCGTTGACAAGCACAAATTCGATGTTGTCGCCGAGCTTTGATTTAAGGAAGCTGAACGCCTCGTTCGCCTTTTCCTCTGTAACATCTGCCCCGTACATAACGGTAACGTAGCTGCTGTCACTCGTTATGAGGTGCTTAGTGGTCTTGTAGAGAACCTTTGTAAGGTCGCGGTCAACAACCGCAAGCTTTCCGTTCTCCATACCGAGAATGTCGCCCTGCTTTATTTTCTTATCGTCAACCTCGCTGTCGCGGACGGCGAATGTAACCATACCCGTTCCAACGCGGTCGAACGCCTCCGTCATGGCAACGCTGTTTGTATTCACATCGGCGTCAGGGTCGAAAGTAAGCATCGCTGTAATACCCTGCGGGATAGAGCGCGTCTGGAGAACAATGACGTTTCTGTCGGCAAGCTTCACGGTCTGTTCCGCCGCCATTATTATGTTCTTGTTGTTCGGAAGCACGAAAACATTGTGCGCAGGAGTTGCGCCTATAGCTTCAAGAATATCCTCGGTTGAGGGGTTAGAGGTCTGACCGCCGCGGACAATGCTGTCAACGCCGAGGTCGCGGAAAAGCGCTTCAAGACCCGCGCCGTTTGCTACTGCAACAAAGCCGTACTGCTTTTCAGGCTTTACCGGAGCAAGCTTGCTCTTGCGCTCAAGCTCTGCCTTTTCGGTCTGCGCCTTGTGCTGTTCCCGCATATTCTCGATTTTCAGGCTAGTGAGCGCGCCGAAGGCAAGTCCCTTTTCGATTGCGTTTCCGGGGTGCTCGGTGTGGACGTGAACTTTTATAATACTCTCATCGTCAACGACAACAACGCTGTCGCCGATACTTTCGAGGTATGCCCGGAGCTTCATAGCGTCGCCGCAACCCTCTTTTTTCATAACGATATATTCGGTGCAGTAGGTAAACTCAATATCCGCTTCAACGTTTCCCGCGGCATTGCCCGTTACTACGACCGCCTTGCGCTTTGCAGCTTCTTCTTCGTTTTCAATTATCTCGCCGCCGCTTATTACCTGTAGCATTCCCTTGAAAATAACGAGGAATCCCATTCCTCCCGCGTCAACAACACCCGCTTTTTTCAGCGCTGGGAGCAGTTCGGGAGTTCTTGCGAGCGAAGCCTCGCCTTCCTCAATGAGCGCTGTAAAAATTTCAACGATATCGTCGGTTTCCTCCGCCTTTTTTACAGCAGCCTCCGCCGCCTCACGTGAAACAGTAAGAACCGTTCCCTCGGTCGGCTTCATGACCGACTTGTATGCCGCCTGAACACCTCTCGTAAGAGCTGCGGCAAAGGTCTTTCCGTCAGCTGTCGGGGCTTTAGCAAGTCCCTTTGAAATCCCTCTGAAAAGGAGGGAAAGAATAACGCCGGAATTTCCGCGCGCGCCGCGTAGCATTGCCGCCGCAGCCGCTTCTGCTACCGCTCCCGCGCCAACGTCGTCGCTCATGCGTTTAAGTTCAGGTATTGCCGCGCCGATTGTCATAGACATATTTGTACCCGTGTCGCCGTCGGGGACAGGGAATACGTTAAGCTCGTCTACCTCTTTTTTTTGATTGATGATGTTATTAGCACCTGAAAGAATGCTGTCCCTTAAAAGCTTACCGCTGATTATCAAAAACTACACTTCCTTTTATCAATTATCAGTTTACTAACCCGTCTATATAGACGTTCACACGCTCAACGGGGAGTCCTGTCTGTTCCTCAATAACGTAGCAAAGCTTATGCTTTATGCTGTTTGTAACAGCAGCAGCGTTTGTTCCGTAGGAAATTGAAATATGAATACTTATGGTTATTTTTTTGCCTGAAATTTTGATTGAAACACCCTTACCCTTATTGAAAAAAGCTTTCGCTGCCGGGATACGGGTTATAATATCCTCCATAGGATTTGACGCGTTCATTTCCGCAACTCCGAAGCAGGACACGACAGTCTGGCTTACGAGTTCATCAAAAAAAGCCTTTGTGTAGCGGATTCCGCCGCAGTGGTTTTGTAGAATAATCATATATGCTGTTCCTTTCTTATAGGAATTCAATGTATGCAATACTATTATACACGATTTCTCAGCAAATTTCAACCCTTAAACGAGATTTATCACGCGGCTGAACGGTAAATTTATGTTTTTTTCTGCATTTTCCGCAGCTTCTCTGCTTGCGAACACTCCGAAAACGGCGCTTCCGCTTCCCGAAAGTGCCGCGCAGAGTGCGCCGTTTGCTTTGAGCAGTTCGGTTAAAGCGTCAATTCGTGGGTCTCGGTATAGCTGTTCAAAAACATTATATACGCCGTCGCACCAGCATTCGCAACCGTTCCGGAGCGACTCGGTAAAGCTGTCGAATCCACTGTGCGGCGGCAGCGGAGAGAGGTCGTATTGTTGGTACGCTTTAGCCGTGCTGCACGGAAAATCGGGCTTTATGATAACCAACGTGTAGTCCTTTTTACAGACGACAGGTTTGATTTTTTCGCCGATCCCGCCGCAGGCAGCTGTTCCGCCGACAAGACAGAACGGCACGTCAGCGCCGAGTTTCGCTCCGATTTCAAGCAGTCTTTCGCTTGTAACAGGATTCTCATAAATACAGTTTAAAGCGTTAAGTACAGCCGCGCCGTCCGTGCTTGAACCGCCAAGCCCCGCTTCAAGCGGAATGTTCTTCTTGATGTTTATATCCGCGCCTTCACGGATGCCTGTTTCATCAAAAAAAGCGGCAGCCGCACGGTACGCGATATTTTTTTCGCTGCACGGAACGTAGGGATTGCCGCACTCTATGCGGATTTTTCGGTCGGCTTCGGTAGTACAGACGGAAACCTCGTCGTAAAGGTCGATCTGCTGCATAACGGTGTTCAGAGTATGGTAGCCGTTGGGAAGCCGTCCCGTGATGTCCAGAAAAAGGTTTATTTTGGCATAAGCCTTAACCGTTAAGACCATCTATAAATTCCTTTATTCGTGAAAGCGCGGTGGTTATGTGGTTTATGGAATATGCGTAGCTTACGCGGATAAAGCCCTCGCCGCAGTCGCCGAAAGCGTCGCCGGGAATTACCGCAACCTGTTTTTCATAAATAAGCCGCTGGCAGAAATCCTGCGAGGTCAGCCCCGTTGATTTTATGCACGGGAACACATAAAACGCGCCCTCCGGCTCAAAGCAGGGCAGTTCCATACGGTTAAATCCGTCAACGATAAGGCGGCGGCGCATATCATACTCGCTCACCATGTATTCAACGTCGGAGCGGCATTCGCGGAGCGCGGTTATAGCCGCAAACTGGCTTACTGTCGGCGAACACATAATGCCGTACTGGTGGAGCTTCAGTATTTGCTTCATAATCGGCGCAGGTCCCGCCGCGTAGCCGAGCCGCCAGCCTGTCATAGCAAAAGCCTTTGAGAAGCCGTTTATAACGATTGTGCGCTCTTTCATTCCGTCTATTTCGGAAATGGAAACGTGCCTTTCTCCGCCGAATGTCAGCTCGGAGTAGATCTCGTCCGAAATGACTATTATATCGCGCTCACGCAGAACCTCTGCGATTGCCTCAAGCTCGCTCCTGCGCATTACCGCGCCTGTCGGGTTATTGGGGTATGGAAGAACGAGAGCCTTAGTCTTAGGAGTGATTTTTTCGAGCAGCTGTTCAGGCGTAAGCTTAAAGCGATTTTCCGCCTTTGTTTCAATTGTAACGGGAACTCCGCCCGCCATTGTAACAAGCGGTGCGTAGCAAACAAAACTCGGTTCGGGGATAAGCACCTCGTCGCCGCTGTTCAGAACAGCGCGGAAGGAAAGGTCGATAGCCTCCGAGCCGCCGACAGTCACTATAATATCGCTTATCGGGTCGTATTCGACATTTATTCGCTCTTTGAGGTAGCGGACGATTTCCTGCCGGAGTTCCACCATACCCGCGTTTGCGGTATATGCGGTCCTGCCCTTTTCAAGCGTGCGTATAGCCGCCTTGCGTATAGCGAACGGTGTCTTAAAGTCAGGCTCGCCGACAGACAGGCTTATGATATTGTCCATCGAAGCGGCAATGTCGAAAAACTTTCTGATTCCCGACGGTTTTATGCCCTTAACCTTTTCGGAAATTATATTTTCGTAGTCCATCACGGGGAAACCAGGCTCCTTTCGTCATTGCTGCGTTCGGGAAATTCCGTACCCTTTTCCTTGAAGCGGCGGAGAATAAAGTGGGTCGTTGTCGAAAGCACACCCTCGATCGGAGCGAGGCAGTCTGAAACGAAGAGCGCGACCTCGCGGAGATTTGTTCCGCGGATCGTTACGGAGAGGTCGAACGAACCGCTCATAAGGTAAACGCTGTCAACCTGCGGGTACTGCGCGATTTCCTGCGCGATTTCATCATAGCCGCAGTCCGCCTGCGGGGAAACCTTAAGCTCGATAAAGGCTGTAACGCAGTTCTTATCGTATTCCTCCTCATTGATGATTGCGGAATAGCCTATAATTATACCGTCGTCCTCAAGCTGTTTTATTTCCTTTTCAACTTCTTCTTTGGTTTTTCCAAGCATAACCGCGAGCTGATCGTTGGTAAGACGCGCGTTGCTTCGGAGTAAATCTGCAAGTGTTCTCATAGAAATCGTCCTTTCATATTTTAATAAATGTTGGCTTTCGTTTTTTGAAGCAGGCTATCTTTGTGAAGCTCGCCCTTTTGGCTGTTTCAATTCCCTCGGCGATACCCTTTCCGAGGTCTGACGTGCCGTGGGAGTCCGAACCGATTGTAAGTATTTCGCCGCCGAGTTGTCTGAATTTTTGTACATATTTCTCGTCGGGCATTGTTATTCCAAGCTCCTGCCGCAGACCGGATGTATTTATTTCAATTCCGCAGCCGTTTTTTATAAGCTCGAGAAATATTTTTTCAATTAAGCTGTCCCACCGCGTCATATCTACATTTATCCCGTGTTTGCCCGAAATATATCGCAGGGGGTAGGTGAGATGACCGAGAACGTCGAATTTTCCCCATTCCGCCATAGCCAGCAGCTCCTCGAAATACCTGTCGAGCAGCTGAACGGGTTCGTTTTCAGGGCGGCTGTAATCGAGAAAGTAGAAATCCTCATATCCGGCGACCGCGTGAAGAGAACCGATAACGAAATCATAGTCGTTTTCTTTTAGCAGCTTTTCAGCGAGAGGGAGGTTCTGAAGCGGCTGCCCCAGTTCAATGCCGTATAGAAAATCAACTTTTCCACGGTATTTTTCTTTCAGCGGCGGGAGCAGCTGCGCGGCTCGCTGAACTGTCAGGTCGCAGCGGTAGTCGGGTGCGTCGAAAAGCTCCGCTTCTACGTGGTCGGTAAGTGCATAAGCTGTCATTCCGAGCGAAACAGCCGCTTTAACCATTTCTTCCGGGGAGTCTTTTCCGTCAAAAGACAGCGCGGAATGAGTATGAAAATCAAATGGAATAGTCATTTTGTCCGTTTTACACCCCCTGTTAATGCACAATATACTCTATTGTAACATATTTTTTAAATTTTGTCTATTAAAATGTTTACAATTTCAGAAAAAAGTAGTATAATAGAATTTGTAAAAAAAGCATAAAGGCGGCACCGTATTTTTTACGTGACCGCTTGTGTGAAAAATGATACAAAAAGAAAGAGCAGGTTTATTTCTATGAGAGCAGTAGTAGCAGTAATCGGTAAGGACACGGTAGGTATTCTCGCAAAGGTAAGCGCAATCTGCGCAGGCTGCAATGCGAACGTTATGGACGTTACGCAGACGATCATGCAGGATTTGTTCGCAATGACCATGCTTATCGACATTACGAACTGCACCGAGCAGTACAGCGTTCTTGCGGATAAGCTTAAAAAGTGCGGCGAAGAGATGAATCTCCAGATTCACGTTATGCACGAGGATATTTTCAATTCCATGCACAGAATATAAGGCAGGTACATACAGATGATGATTAACTCGAACGATATTCTTGAAACGATAAAGATGATTCAGGAGGAAAACCTCGATATACGTACCACAACGATGGGTATTTCTCTCCTTGACTGTATCGACAGCGATATTGATAAGTCATGTACAAAGGTTTATGATAAAATGATGCGCCTCGCGTGCAATCTTGTTAAGACAGGCGAGGAAATCGAAGCGCGCTACGGTATTCCGATAATAAACAAGCGCCTTTCCGTAACACCTATTTCAATTATTTCCGCAGCCGCAAAGGGCAGCCCCGTAAAATACGCAAAAACCCTTGAAAAGGTAGCGCGTGAAACAGGCGTAAACTACGTAGGCGGCTATTCCGCACTTGTTCACAAGGGCTTTTCCGCTGGCGACAGAGAACTTATTGAATCAATCCCCGAAGCTCTGGCGGAAACAACAATGGTCTGCTCGTCGGTAAACGTTGGAACGACCCGCGCGGGTATCAATATGGACGCAGTTGAGCTTATGGGACGTATTATCCGTGAGGCAAGCGAGAGAACCGCTGATAACTGCTGCTTCGGCGCAGCCAAGATCGTTGTTTTCTGCAATGCCGTTGAGGATAATCCCTTTATGGCAGGCGCGTTCCACGGCGTCGGCGAACCTGACTGCGTTATAAATGTCGGTGTAAGCGGACCGGGCGTTGTACGCGCTGCAATTTCTAAAATGCCCGACGCTTCGATCGATGAAATCGCTGACGTTATCAAAAAGACCGCGTTTAAGATCACCCGTATGGGTCAGCTGGTCGGAACAGAGGCGAGTAAGGCACTCGGCGTTCCTTTCGGAATTGTTGATCTGTCGCTTGCGCCTACTCCCGCAGTCGGCGACAGCGTAGCGCATATTCTGGAAGAAATGGGACTTGAAAGCTGCGGCGCTTACGGCACGACCGCTGCTCTCGCCATGCTCAACGACGCGGTAAAAAAGGGCGGCGTAATGGCTTCCTCACGTGTTGGCGGACTTTCGGGCGCGTTTATCCCCGTTTCCGAGGACGCGGGTATGATAGACGCAGTGAACTGCGGCTCTCTCTGTCTTGAAAAGCTTGAAGCGATGACCGCCGTATGCTCGGTTGGTCTGGATATGTTCGTCGTTCCGGGTGATACTCCTGCTGAAATTCTCTCTGCGATCATTGCAGACGAAGCGGCAATCGGTATGGTGAACAGCAAGACGACGGCTGTCCGTGTAATTCCCGCAATCGGCAAGAAGGAGGGTGAAACCCTTGAATTCGGCGGCTTGTTCGGAAGCGGACCTGTTATGTCGATCAACAAGTTCTCGCCCGCTAAGTTTATTTCAAGAGGCGGACATATTCCCGCACCGTTACAGAGTTTAAAGAACTGATATGGTTGCACCGCGCAGCATTACGCGGTGCAGCATTTCTTTTTCGCGGATTCCACCTTCCCGGCATATAATATACCGGGAGGGGTTGCTATGTATGGAATATCGGTTTTCGTGTCAATCTTCTGCGGAATATTCGGCGCAGTGGAAATATTGCGTGTGATTTATTGTACCATTATAATATATATCGTCAGGAAAGGGGCTGAACATGACGGAACGGGAGGTAAACCGGGCGCTTGAGGTGCTGTCGGGAACGGTAGACGAGGTTGTTTATAAAAATGCCGAAAACGGCTATATAGTGCTGACAATGGACGTTGACGGCGCACCCGAAACGGTTGTGGGAAGCCTCGGCGATATTGTCGAGGGAGAAAGCCTGCGGCTTCACGGTTCGTATGTTTCAAATGCAAAGTACGGCAGGCAGTTCAAAGCGGTGACCTGTGAGAGAACGCTCCCGACAACGCCGTCGGAAATACGGAAATACCTCGGAAGCGGCATTATAAAAGGAATGGGGCCTGCGCTGGCGAAAAAAATCGTGGACAATTTCGGTGAGCAGTCGCTTGCGATTATCGAAAGCGACCCTATCCGACTTTCGGAGCTTAACGGAATTACACCCGATAAGGCTTTGTACATATCAGGCGAGTTCAGACGGCTTTGCGGAATGAAAAGCATAGTCGAGTTTTTGCAGAAATATGAAATCAGTCCCGTAGTTGCCGCGCTTGTCTGGAAAAATTACGAGGAGGACAGCGTTTCGCTGGTGCGTGAAAATCCATACCTGCTATGTGAATCGGGAATTGACGTGGATTTCGGCATTGCCGATAAAATAGCCGCCGATATGGGACTTGACTTCTGGAGCATGAACCGCATAAAAGCGGGCACGTCCTACGTTTTGCGGCAGAATTCCTATGCGGGTCACACCTGCCTGCCGCGCGAAAGCCTTTGCGAGCGTGTATGCTCGGTTCTGGGTGTACGGGAGGACGTTTTCGATGACGCACTTTGTAAGGGACTTGACGAGGGCATTTTTTCGGCACTTGAAACGGACAGACGCGTTTATATCTACCTTTCCGAGTATTTCCGCGCGGAAAACTATATCTCGGAGAAAATTGCGATAATGCTCAGGCTTTCTGCACCGCTTGAAAAGGATTTTTCCGAGGAAATCGCGGGAGTAGAGTGGACTGAGGGAATCACCTATGAGGATTTACAGAAGGCGGCGATAAACGCTGCGCTGGGAAATAATCTGTTTATTCTCACGGGCGGTCCCGGAACAGGTAAAACAACTACCCTCAACGCGGTTATTCAGATATGTAAAAGCAAGGGAAAAAAACTATGCCTTGCCGCTCCTACGGGACGCGCCGCAAAGCGAATGTCAGACCTTACCGGACAGCCCGCCAAAACTATTCACCGCCTGCTCGAAGTGGATTTTGCAAAAGAAAACACGACGAAATTCAAGCACAACGAGCTTAACCCGCTCAACGCGGACGTGGTGATAATAGATGAAATGTCGATGGTTGACACACTTCTTTTTGAAGCACTGCTGCGCGCGGTGAAGCCCGAAAGTAAGCTGATAATGGTTGGCGATTCAAATCAGCTGCCCAGCGTCGGAGCGGGAAATGTTCTCCGCGACCTTATCGCAACACGGCTCATACCGACAGTCGAGCTAAAAGAAATATTCCGCCAGGCGGCGCAGAGCCTGATCGTTACAAATGCACATAAAATAGTGCGCGGGGAGGTGCCCGAACTTAATGAACGTAAAAAGGATTTCTTTTTTATGCCATGCGCAACGGACGAGGAAACAGCGCAGCTTGTCGTAAATCTTGTAACGGCGCGACTGCCCAAAAGTTACGGATATAACCCTTTCGACGATATTCAGATTCTCTCCCCGACAAAGCTGGGCGCGGCGGGAACGAGAGAGCTTAACCGCGCTCTCCAGCTTGCGCTTAACCCGCCCGCGCGCAACAAAAAGGAAGTAAAGTTTTTCGATATAGCCTTCCGGATGGGCGATAAGGTTATGCAGATCAAGAATGATTACGATGTTTTGTGGAAAAAAAGCAGCGGCGAAACGGGAATGGGAATCTACAACGGCGACATCGGCATAATCAAGGACGTTGACACGCGCAGCGGAATGCTTACGATCGATTTCGACGGACGTGTTGCAAATTACGCTTCGGAAATGCTGAATAAGCTCGAACACGCGTATGCCGTTACTATTCACAAAAGTCAGGGCAGCGAATATCGCGCGGTTGTAATGCCGCTTACGGCTGTTTCGGACAACTTGCTGTACAGAAACCTGCTTTATACGGGAATCACCCGTGCGAAGGAGAATATTATTCTTGTCGGTTCAAGAGAGGTTGTTGCGAAAATGGTCGCAAACGACCGTAAAACACGCCGCTATTCGTGTATGAATTGGCTTTTGAATGAAAAAATGCGGTAATGGGTTGATTTTTAGGGTGATGTGTGTTATAATTAAAAAT
The DNA here is from genome assembly GCA_964489095.1 of uncultured Ruminiclostridium sp. Taxonomy (GTDB): domain Bacteria; phylum Bacillota; class Clostridia; order Oscillospirales; family Ruminococcaceae; genus Ruminiclostridium_E. Next base: position 20,837 of record CAZAXM010000025.1, read on the forward strand.
GATTTTTTGAAATAGGTAAACGAAAGGACAGATAAAAATGAAACTCGGAATGGTAGGGCTTCCTAATGTCGGAAAGAGTACCCTTTTTAATGCAATTACCAACGCGGGCGCGGAGTCCGCTAACTATCCGTTTTGTACAATTGAACCGAATGTCGGCATAGTTTCCGTTCCCGACGAACGGCTCGATAAGCTTGCGGAAATGTATAATCCCGCGAAATTTACTCCCGCAACACTTGAGTTCGTTGATATTGCGGGACTTGTAAAGGGTGCGTCCAAGGGCGAGGGTCTCGGTAACAAGTTTCTCGGCGATATCCGCGAGGTTGACGCAATCGTACACGTTGTACGCTGCTTTGAGAACGATAATATTATTCACGTTGACGGAAGTATCGGCGCAAGACGTGATATTGAAACAATAAACCTTGAGCTTATTTTCAGCGACCTTGAAATCCTCGGAAGAAGAATCGACAGAACAAAAAAACTGATGAAGGGCGATAAGTCGCTCCAGAAGGAAGTTGATTTCCTCGAACGGCTTCAGGCGCATCTTGAAAACGGAAAATCAGCGCGCTCGTTCGATTTTTCAGACGACGAAGCAGAGATCATCAAGTCTACGCCGCTCCTTTCAAACAAGCCTGTAATTTACGCAGCAAACCTCAGCGAGGAAGATTTTAAGAGCAATTACGAGAATAATGAGCAGTATAAGGCTGTCGCGCAGCTTGCTGCGGAGGAAAACAGCGCGGTTCTGCCTATCTGCGCGCAGATAGAAGCGGATATTTCGGATATGTCGCCGGAAGAAAAGGAAATGTTCCTTTCCGACCTTAATCTTACCGAATCCGGTCTGAGCAGAATTATCAGAACAGGCTATTCGCTTCTCGGATATATTTCATTCCTTACCGCAGGTCCTACCGAGGTAAGGGCATGGACGATCACCAAAGGTACGAAAGCGCCGCAGGCTGCGGGAAAAATCCATACCGACTTTGAGAAGGGTTTTATCCGCGCGGAGGTTGTTTCTTTTGACGACCTCGTGAATAATGGCGGTATGAACGGCGCAAAGGAAAAGGGACTTGTTCGACTTGAGGGAAAGGATTATGTGATGAACGACGGCGATGTCGTTGTATTCCGTTTTAATGTTTAACTATGAAGATCCATAAGATGAGAAATAAGAATAAGCGATCCGTCGGTCTGCTCTTTGTGTTACAGGTTATTTTTGGAACACTTCCTGCGGTTCTTCTCGTTATGTTCGTGATGAATATCGACGAAAATAGTATGCTTATCGGCGGATATATTTCCGCTGCGGCGATTATTCTATGCGGTATCGCTTATACAATCCTCGGACGAAGGTATAATATTCTTATTTCAGGTCTTAAGGGTGAATGCGTACTACAAAAAATTGCAAAAAAATTCAAGAATAAATATCATATTTTTCTGAACATTCCTGTCCGCTATAATCATAACCGCTCCGAAATTGATATGCTTCTGATTGGTGAAAACGGCGTGCTTATAATTGAAGTAAAGAATCATTCGGGTACGATTTGCGGCAATGAAAAGGACGAGTATTGGCTCCAGACTAAGCATTACCGTGACGGTAAGGTGACGGAGAGCGAGATGTATAATCCTTTACGACAGGTTTCGCGTCAGCGTGATATATTAAAGCATATTCTTCGCTCGAAAGGGCAGGAGGTCTGGCTTGACGGCGTTGTCTTTTTCTCCAACCCCTTTGTTAAGCTTAATCTTAACATTGACGGGGCAAACAGCTATGTTGCATCGGGAGAAGACGAACTTGTGAAGTTTATCAGGGCGTATAATTCGAAAAGAAAGCTTCGTCCTGAACAGGTTGACGAAATCGTAGGGATTCTTACCGAGTTAATGTAAAATTTGCCCGTGAAAACCTTGGTTACACGGGTAGTTTTTACGACTTCTACAATTTTGTCACTGTTTTTTTGCCTTTTTGTATAATTTTAACATTTCTCGCAAAAACTTTTGTATTATATATTGACAAAACGAAAGTTTTCGGATATAATGTAATACAGTAAGAGGAAACTTCCCTTACAGTAACTAAAATTAAACTTAAATGATTCTCCATTTAAATTTAGTTTTTTAGTTGTCTCCTTTCTTTTGTTCTACACATTATACATTATTTCAGTTTGAGAACCGCATGGTTCTCTTTTTTTTGTTATTTTTCATATCCCTATTGCTTTTTGAGCGAAAATTTGGTATAATAAATCTATGTATTCTTGACACCGTGCAATGATATCTTTGTGGGTACAGACAGGAGAAAGAAAATGGATAAAATAAAAAATGCTAAGCGAATTGTAATAAAAGTCGGAACATCGACGCTCTGTTATAAAACAGGTAATCTTAATATCCGCCGCGTTCAGAAGCTTATAGAGGTAATGTCCGACCTGAAAAATGAGGGAAGGGATATTATTTTTGTAACTTCCGGTGCAGTCGGCGTGGGCGTAGGACGCGCAGGGCTTCCGAGCCGTCCGAAGGATATGCCGACAAGACAGGCTTGCGCAGCAATCGGACAGTGCGAGCTTATGAATATCTACGACCGCGAGTTTATGAAATATAATCACCTTGTCGCTCAGCTCCTCGTGACACGCGATGTTGTAAGTAATCCCGTTCGCCGCGAGAACGCTTTCAACACTTTGCATAAGCTGCTTGAAATGGGCGCAGTTCCCGTTATCAACGCTAACGATACCGTTTCTATCGAACAGCTCGACTTTGACGAAAACGATACGCTCTCCGCAATTTCAGCGGGGCTTTGCGAGGCGGATTTGCTCGTTATCCTGACGGACGTTGATGGTCTTTACGATAAGAATCCTGCACTCCCCGACGCAAAGCATATCCCGCTTGTTACGAAGCTTACTGACGAAATGACGGCGGCGGCGAGCGAAAAAGGCAGCGAGCTTGCGAGCGGAGGAATGATAACTAAGCTTGAAGCGGCGCAGATTGCGGGTGAACATAACATTCCGACTGTAATAATCAAGGGCGACCGACCCGAAAATTTGTACGACCTTTTTACAGGAACTGCGAAATGTACAGTATTTGACCTCGGAAATTAAGCCGAAGAAAGGACGCTATTATGGGATATATTGACGAGCTTGGAAGTGCCGCAAAGGCTGCTGAACGCGAAATGACGAAAATAGGCACGGCGCAGAAGAATGCCGCACTGTGCGCTATTTCCGAAAAGCTTCTGAATAGTAAGGAGCTTATTATAAAGGAAAATAAGCGCGATATTGAAAATGCGCGTATAAACGGAATGTCGGACGCGATGATCGACCGCTTAACGCTTACCGATAGCAGAATTGACGGAATCAGCGAGGGCGTGATGCAGGTTGTTGCGCTTAAAGACCCTGTGGGCGAGATTATCGGCGGCGGTGAACTGCCGAACGGCTTACGAATTGTACAGAAGCGCGTGCCGCTCGGCGTTATCGGGATCATTTTCGAGTCGCGTCCGAATGTTACTGTTGACGCGGCTGCACTTTGCCTTAAATCGGGAAACGTCTGCATTCTCCGCGGCGGAAGCGACGCTATCTATTCAAACAAGTGCCTTGTAAAGCTTATGCGCGAGGCGATTTCCGAGGCGGGACTCCCTATGGACGCGGTTCAGCTTGTTGTTGATACATCCAGAATCGTTGCAAACGAGCTTATGAAGGCGGACAGATACATAGACGTACTTATCCCGCGCGGCGGCGGCGGACTTATTCATTCGGTCATGCAGAACGCGACCATTCCCGTAATACAGACGGGCGAGGGAAACTGCCACGTTTACGTTGACTGCTTCGCAGATATTGATACGGCGGTCGCTATTGTTGATAACGCGAAGACCCAGCGTCCGAGCGTTTGCAATGCGATTGAGAACGTGCTTGTTCATAAGGATATTGCCGAGAGATTTTTTAAAGCGCTTGCCGAAAAATGGAACGGGAGAGTCAAGATAATCGGCGACGAGGAAACCGCTAAATATGTAACGGTTGAGCATATCGCCTCCGATGAGGATTATCGGAAGGAGTTTCTCGATTACGTTATTGCGGCGAAGGTTGTGCGGAATGTTGACGAGGCGATTGAGCATATAAACCGCTTCGGAACACGTCACAGCGAGTGCATTGTCACGATAAATCTTGAGAACGCTGAGAGGTTCCAGCGGCTTGTTGACGCGGCGGCGGTTTATGTAAACGCAAGCACGCGCTTCACAGACGGTTTCGAGTTCGGACTTGGCGCGGAAATCGGAATTTCTACGCAGAAGCTCCATGCGAGAGGTCCGATGGGGCTTACGGCTCTGACAACATATAAATATCTCGTGAACGGAAACGGTCAGGTAAGAGGATAATATGAGCAAAAAGAAGAACAGAAACAGGAATAAACCACAACAGCGGCACGAGGTAACAAAACGGCTGAACGAGGAACTTAAACAGGACGTTGAAAACGTTTCTGCCGAAGTCGAGCTTTTCGCGCTTAATTCTTCTGTTACAGATAAAGCCGAGGAAATGGCTGCTCCTGTAACTGAACAGGCTTCCGCGATTTTTTCTGAACAGCCCGTAAAAACGGCGGACGAGTCTGCTGCCGAACAGCCTGAAAAGGCGGAGAAACCGGCTCCACCCGAAATGATCAAAGCGGCTGAAAAAGAGGAAGCAAACGATGAAAAAACTGAAATAAACGAAAAAACGGACGAGCCGGAGGAGATAGAGTCGGCTTTTGAAGAAGATTATAACAGCGTTTCGGAGGAATATGAGCCCGACGAAACGCCCGAACCGACTGATGTACGCGCGGAAAAACGTCCGAATAAGTTTTATCTCGTTTTCGCAATTTTTATCATAGTTATGTCTATTGTTGGCGTATACTCTACGGTAAGCTTTGTGGCAAATGGCATTTCTGAAATTGCAAATCAGACCTCCCTGAAAAACGATATCGCGCTGTTCATTTATCCCGTGGTTGCGGTTGACCCGCCTGCGTTTACGACAGTGGAAGAAATGCCGACAAGCGTAGCAATCGAATCAGCCCTCTGGCGTATAATACTGACGGGCGATACGACAAACTATGAAAAACTTTATAACACGTATATGTATGTTCCCGCAGTTGACGTTGAATTTAATATCCGTTCTCTTTTCGGAAACGGAGCTGTTATTTCTCATCAGACAGTCGGAAGCGCAAGCACGTCGTTCACATATAACGAGGATACAAATACATATCTTGTCCCGATTAGTCCCCGCTATACGGCATATTCGCCTGTAATAACAGAAATATCTAACGTTGGCGAGCTGTATACAGTCCGCGTAAAGTATACGCCCCCGACTGCGCTTGCCGTTGAGGGAATAACGCTTCAGGAAAGCGCAACTAAGGAAATGGAATATACGCTTTCAAAATCGAAGAATTCTATGACTCTTCATTCGATTAAGAACGCGACAAGTATCGGAGAAGGCTATGAGTACTAAAGCAGTAATTTTTGACCTTGATGGAACGGTTCTTGATACGGAAAAACTGCTCGTAAAATATTGGTGTCAGGCGGCGAATGAGGCGGGTTTTCCCATGCGCCGTGAACACGCTTTGCAGCTGCGCAGTTTAGCCGCGAAATACGCCGAACCGCTTATGAAGAACTGGTTTGGCGATAGCTGTGAATATCAGGTGTTAAGAAAACGGCGAATGGAACTGATGTCGGAGCATATTGATAAATATGGACTTGAAGTAAAACCGGGCATTCCCGAATTGCTGAAATATCTCGGTGAAAAAGGGTATAAGCGCGCTGTTGCTACCGCGACAAACCTTGAACGCGCAAGCGAATATCTGAAACAGGTCGGCTTGTTCGATAGCTTCGACCGCATAATTTCGGCGCACATGGTTGAAAACGGGAAACCGAAGCCTGACGTTTATATTTACGCTGTTGAACAGATTGGGTTATCTCCTGCGGAGTGTATCGCGGTTGAGGATTCCCCGAACGGGGTTCTTTCCGCAAGCGACGCAGGCTGTAAAACAGTTATGATACCCGATTTGACCGAGCCTGATAAGCAGCTTATGGAGCGGATTTACGCGAAATGTAACAGCCCGAAAGAGCTGATCGAATTATTGGAGAGTGAGAACAAAAATGAATATTCTTACGCTGAATGAACTGAATCTGAACACGAGAAATAATGCCGAAGCGTTTGTAAAATACGCCGAAGAGCAGTATCGCGAGCGTATCCGCGCGGTAGCGGAGGGACTGACTATTCATAACGCTGATATGCCGATTGTTCTTATTTCGGGACCGTCCGGTTCGGGAAAAACTACAACTGCTAAGCGGCTTGCGACAATGCTTGAGGAAAAGGGAAGCGCAGTTCACATTTTGTCTATGGACGATTACTTTTTGTCAGTTGACGACCCGCGCAATGAGGCTGACGAGGACGGTAACGTTGACCTCGAATCCCCGAAACGCCTTGATATGGAGCTGCTTAACGAGCACCTTGAAAAACTCTGGCGCTGTGAGGAAATAAATGTTCCGAGCTTTGATTTTTCGACCCAGCGACGGGTTGATTCAGGAAAAACAATGAAGCGCAGCGCGGGAGAATTTGTAATAATGGAAGGAATCCATGCGCTTAATCCCGAAATAACAGGGCATATCGGAAAGCACGCCACTACGGTTTACGTGAGTGTCCGCACGCGCCTTGAGGACAAAAACGGCGGACTTCTTCACCCGTCGAAAATCCGTCTTATGCGGAGGATAATGCGGGATAAGCTTTTCCGCGGACGTCCAACTACGGGAACGCTTGACTTTTTTGCAAATGTTGAGCGCGGCGAAAAACGTTTTATTATGCCGTACAAGAACAGCGCAATGTACGATATCGACACGTTTATATCCTACGAAACAGCCGTTTACAAGCCTCTCGTGCTTGATGAACTGCTGAAAATAAAGGATACCTATGCGGATTACGGTAAATTCGCCGATATGGAGCATTTCCTCTCCGAAATCGACAGCCTCGATATGTCGGCTGTTCCGCTCGATTCACTTGTCCGTGAGTTTATCGGCGGAAGCAATTACAGTTATTGATTGTTGATTTTTAACAAAAAGGTGAGTGCTTTTCTGCTTTTTTGTTAAATTTTACCGAAATACTTGATTTTGTTAAAAGAAAGTAGTATAATATAAGAAAGTGATATGCTGAGAATAGTTTTCGGCGTGAAATTGTTTTCGTTGTTTTTGTTGACTGTTCTTAGGGGAAGTCTTATTCAGGAAAGGGTATACTATGGAAACGAATATTTTGCTTGAAAGCGGGACAAATGAACTGGAGTTGCTTGAATTTTTCGTTGGTAACGAGGATTACGGAATAAATATCGCGAAGGTCAACGAAATTATGACCTATCGCGAGGTTACGCCTATGCCGTCCGCTCCCGACGGGGTTGAGGGCGTGTTTATGCCGCGTGATAAGCTTATTACAGTTGTTGACTTACACAAAATCCTTGGAATAGAACAAAGTGACAGCAACGACGGTCTGTTGATTGTATGCGAGTTTAACCAGCTCGATATAGCATTCCATGTTACAAGCGTAAAGGGTATTCAGCGTATCAGCTGGAGCAGCATCGAAAAGCCGCCGTCTGTCGCAAACAACAGCAAAAAGGGCGTTGCTACGGGCATTGCTAAGGTTGACGGACGAATTATCGTTATCCTTGACTTTGAAAAGATTATTTCCGATCTTAATAGCAGCGCGGGACTCGATACCACGGGTATCGAAAAGCTTGCGAAGGAAGGCGATGTGAATTACGACGCGAAAATTGTTATCGCGGAGGATTCGCCGCTGCTCAATAAAATGATAGTAAACGCGATGACTACTGCCGGATTTCATAATATTCTTGCCTTCTCTAACGGACAGGAAGCATGGAATTATATTTCGGGCTTCCCGAATGAAAAGGAAGCTGTCGAAAATATTTCTCTTGTGGTAAGCGATATAGAAATGCCGCAGATGGACGGCCACCGTCTTACGAAGCTTATTAAGGACAACCGCGTTCTGAAGCAGATTCCCGTTTATCTTTTCTCGTCGCTTATCGACGAGCGAATGATGAAAAAGGGCGAGAGCGTCGGTGCGGATCGTCAGTTCTCAAAGCCGCAGATAGGCGAGCTTATCAAGACTATGCTGGATCAGCTTAAAGCATAATTATTTTAACATTCTCCGAGGAGACGATTCTATGGAAAATTATGTTGTAACAATTGCAAGAGGCTTCGGGAGCGGCGGACGTACTATCGGTGCAATGCTTGCCCAGTCGCTTGGGATAAAGTATTATGACAAGGAGATCACCCGAATCGCTTCGGATAAAAGCGGAATAAGCGAGGGTCTGTTCAATATGGCTGACGAGCGCGTTAAGGAAAGCATTTTCAAGCGTCCGCGCCAGTATGATGGAACGCTGATTGCGCCAAGCCATAAGGAATTCACTTCCGACGACAACCTGTTCAGCTATCAGGCGCAGGTTATCAAGAATGCGGTAAGCGAGGGCAGTTGTGTAATTGTCGGTCGCTGCGCCGATTACGTTCTTAAAGGTACGAAGAACCTGTTCAGGATTTTTATTCACGCCGATATGGAAACTTGTATCCGTAATGCTATAAACGTGAACGGATTCCAGTCGCGCGAGGAGGCGGAACGTATAATAAAAAAAATCGACCGCGAGCGCAGCGTTTATTATAAAGCGCGCACGGGACGTGAATGGGATTATGTCGGAAATTACGATCTTATTCTTGATACCAGTAATATGGATTTTGAAACCTGCGCGAAAATTATCGAGGGATATGTAAAAATCCGAATGAATCTGAAATAGTTCTTGATTATTATGGCATTTTAGCCTGTCGAAAAAATGCCGCGCGTTAATCCTTTAAAGACAGGCTGTATTAAACCAGTACGACAGATAATATTTTCTTTTTCAGTTGAAAAAAGCGGGAAAATATGTTATAATAAGAAAAAATCGAAAGGACATAATCAAATGAACTATAAAGAAAGCTTTATTAAATTTATGGCGGACAGCGGTGTGCTGACATTCGGCGATTTTACGCTCAAAAGCGGTAGAAAAGCCCCCTATTTTATCAATACAGGCAATTACAAAACGGGTGCGCAGCTTTCTATGCTCGGAAAATACTACGCAGAATGTATCAAAGAAAACAACATTGAAGTCGAAACGCTTTTCGGTCCTGCATATAAGGGCATTCCTCTTTCCGTAAGCGCTGCCGTTGCGCTTTATGATAAGTTCGGAATGGAGGTAAGCTACTGCTTCGACCGTAAGGAAGCTAAGGATCACGGCGAGGGCGGTATGTTTGTTGGAAAACAGCTCGCCGACGGTGAAAAGGTCGTTATCATTGAAGATGTAATGACGTCGGGAAAAGCTCTCCGTGAAGTTTTACCGAAGCTTAAGGAGGCTGCAAACGTAAATATTACGGGAATGGTTATTACCGTTGACCGTATGGAAAAGGCTCTTGACAGCGATATGAGCGCGGTTCAGTCGGCATATAAGGAATTTGGCGTAAAGGTTTATTCGATTGTTAATATTAACGATATAATTGAAGCGATCGAAAACGGAGTAATTGCGGGAAGGGAATACCTTGACGCAATGAAGGCTTACAGAGAAGCCTACGGTGTACAGTATTAACATGATGTCTGAAAAGCGACCGGAAGTGATATCGGTCGCTTTTGTTTTTTACAATCTTAAACGAGGTTTCCTTAACTAGGAAGCCTCGTTTTTTTGCAGCAGCTGAAAAACCTTTCCCCCTTTTTCGACATTCGCTCCGATTTCCGATCCCCGCAAA
>CAZAXM010000026.1:0-27272 GCA_964489095.1 uncultured Ruminiclostridium sp.
CAGTTTCATTTCGTGCTATAATATTTTGTGAAAGAATTTTGCGGGAAGGTTGGTAAAGATATGTTTACAAAGGATATTGGGATTGATTTAGGGACAGCAAACACCCTTGTATATATGAGAGGCAAAGGCATAATTATACGTGAACCTAGCGTTGTCGCGGTCGATGTAAAATATGAGCGCGTGCGTTATGTCGGACAGGAGGCTAAGGACGTTATAGGTCGAACTCCCGGTTCAATCGTCGCAGTCCGCCCGCTTAAAGATGGCGTTATAGCTGATTTCGATATGACGACAAGTATGCTTCAGGAATTTATTTCAAAGGCTACTAAGGGCAGAAAATTTCTTAAAAAGCGTGTTATTATCTGCATCCCGTCGGGTGTTACGGCAGTAGAAAGACGCGCTGTAAAGGAAGCAACCCAGAGCGCAGGCGCAAAGCGTGTTTCAATTATAGAGGAGCCTATGGCAGCGGCAATAGGCGCGGGACTTCCTGTTGCAGAGCCAACAGGAAGTATGATCGTTGATATCGGCGGCGGAACCAGCGAAGTAGCTGTAATCTCACTCGGAGGTATTGTAACATCAAAATCTGTCCGAGTTGCCGGCGACGAATTTGATAATTCTATTATCAATTATATTAAAAAGAAATACAACCTGCTTATCGGTGAAAGAACCGCCGAAAATATTAAAATCGGCATAGGCTCCGCTTTTCCGTTTAGTGAAAAGGAAGAGCAGATGGAGATTAAGGGAAGAAATCTTCTTAACGGACTTCCCGAAAATATCACAATTACAAGCACGGAAATCAGAGAAGCTCTCGCTGAGCCGTTAAGCCATGTTATAGAAGCTATCAAAATTACGCTTGAAAAAACACCGCCTGAGCTTGCGGCAGATATTATCGACCAGGGAATAATGCTTGCGGGCGGCGGCGCGCTTCTTAAGGGACTTGACAAACTTATTAACAAGGAAACGGGAATGCCCGTAAAAATCGCGGAGCACCCGCTTGACTGTGTTGCCGACGGAACGGGAAAGGTTCTTGAAAATATTGATAAGCTTGTTGACGTGCTGAGCGATGACGACTCAAGGTATTGAGTAGACAGTTTGAGTTTCCGTGTCGCTGACGGAGGAATATGAAGGACTTTTTTCACAGCATAAAATTCAAAATTATACTCTGCCTGTTCGCCCTTGTGCTTGGCTTTATGATTTATGCAGCTGTATCAGGCGGAAACGTTATATTCCCCAAAAGCATTCTTGAAACTGTTACCCAGCCATTTGTTTCTGCTGCAACAGCGGTTTCCGGGTGGGCGGAACGAACGCTTGACGCATTTTTGAATGCTGAAAAATACCGTGATGAAAATGTAATGCTTCGTGAAAAGCTAACGGAGATTTATTTGCAAATTGCAGACAAGGACAAAACCGACGAGGAAAACGAGCAGCTTCGTGAAATGCTTGAAATTGCAAAAGAAAACGACGATTATAAGTGGTCCGCGCCTTGCTCGGTAATCGCTCGTAATGCAAACGATATTTTCGGCGGATTTACTATTGATAAGGGCAGTAACGATGGAATCGAGCTCCACGATCCCGTATTTACAAAAATAGGTCTTGTCGGATATGTAACCGAACTTTCGCCGCACTATGCCGTTGTAACAACTATTCTGTCGCCTGAAATTAACATCGGTGTTATAACCGCCGAGAAAAAGGTTGTCGGAATAATTGAAAACGATATTCTTTATTCATCGGACGGTCAATGCCTTATGAGCTACATCAGCAAGGAAAGTGAAATTGCCGAAGGAGATGTTGTAATAACCTCAGGAGGCACTGTTTTTCCCGCAGGAATTATGGTCGGAACAGTCGAGAGCGTTTATTCCGACTCAAACGGACTGACCCTGCACGCTGTGATAAAACCTGCTGAAAACGTATTCAGCGTTACGAATGTGTTTGTTGTGACCGATTTCGAGGGGCAGGGAATAGGCTGATGAAATACAATATTATAGGTAAGAATATTATGTCAAGGCGTGAGCGCAGACAGAATGTCATAAAATGGCTTCTTTACGCGCTTTGCCTTGTTGCATTTTATACCGTAATGAGGTGCGGTCTTTTTGGCTTCTCTCAGCCTGTCCTGATTATTCCGCTTGCGGTTGCAGCGGCAATGCATGAAGGCGAACTTCCGTCCTGTGTTTTTGCTGTTTTCTGCGGTTTTTACATTGACATTTCGTGCGGATACCTGTTTGGGTTCAGCGCACTCTGGCTGCTTATGATTTGCCTGGCTGTATCGCTGCTGTGCCGAAATCTTATTCGCGCAAATATTATAAATTTCTTGTGGATAACATTTGCGACAGCGACAATTGAGCTGTTTATGGCTTATTTGTTTCACACGGTAATCTGGGATTACAGGGGATATGGAATTGTTTTTACGGAATCAATTCTTCCGACGGGGATTTTAACTTTTATACTTTCGCCGCTCGTATACCTGCTTGTTCGCACTATCCATAATCGTTTTGGTGGCAGCAGCGAGCTTGACAGATACGAACCCGCGGAAGATGATGAAGAAAGTTCAACTGAAAAATAAGGAGCAGAAATGTCAAAAATATCAAAATTTGTTAGAAATGTTATTCTGATTATTCTTGTTTTGATTATGTTTTTTTTGTGCATTCTGCGGCTTATGAAGCTGCAAATTGTCGATGGGGCTGAGTATCTGGCGATGACTGAAACAAGCTATACCGCCTCACAGGAGATTATAGCAACGCGCGGACAGATTTTTGACATAAATCACAAGCTTCTTACAACCAACAAAACAAGCTATGGCGTTATCATTCAGAAATCTTTTTTATCCGAAGGAACAGAGAATGACGTTATAATTGAAACGGTCAAGATACTTCGTAAGTACAGCGAGGACTGGAATGATTCAACGCCTGTTTCGATGACAGAACCGTATGAATTTGTTGAAAATGACGCGCTAACGGACGCGTTTAAGGAGCGAATACGTGTTAATTTAGACGCAACCGCAGAAAATTGCATAAATGCGCTTGTAAAAAAATATGATATTGATATCGAAAAATATAACCGTGAGGAACAGCGCATTATCGCGGGCATTCGGTATGAAATGGAGCTCAGGGATTTTTCCTATGATAATTATTTCACTCTTTCAAGCAACGTAAAAATCGAAACGGTTACCGCCCTTAAAGAACTAAATTTTTATTTAGGTGGAATTGATATAATCGAGCTGTCTGACAGATTGTACGCAGAAAGCGATGTTGCGCCGCACGTCCTGGGAACTGTCGGAGCAATTTCTGCCGAAGAATATTCCGCGCTCAAGACGGACGGCTACGGATACAACGATGTGATCGGGAAATACGGAGTTGAACTTGCAATGGAAGGCGTACTTCGCGGCGAAAACGGAGAACGCTCTATATCACGCGATTCAAATGGTCACGCAATTTCCGATTCAATAACGAAAGAAGCCGAGGCAGGTGAAAGCGTTGTTCTTACGATTGATTCCGATTTTCAGAAAACGCTTCAGGATATTCTTGCGAATCACATAAACTGGCTTAACAATTCAGCTGACCGTGGAAACGACTGTGACGCGGGTGCGGCTGTTGTACTGAATGCAAAAACAGGTGCGGTTATTGGAATGGCGTCGTATCCCACCTATAATCTTACAGAATCAATCGAAAATTACAATGCCGTTCTGAATAGTACAGGAAATCCTATGTACAACCGCTGTATAAACGGCTTGTATCGTCCCGGCTCTGCTTTTAAGACAATTACCGCTGCAGATGGGCTTATTAACGGCTTAATAGACAGGAATACAAAGGGAACGTGTACCGGAGTTTACACTTTTTATTCCGCGTCGGATTATCAGCCGAAATGTACAGGTTATCATCTCGGATATGACGTCGTAAACTGCCTTAAATGGTCGTGTAACATATTCTTTTACGATTTGGGCAGGCGGCTTGGAATTGACGAGCTTTCATCATTCGCTGCGAAATTCGGTTACGGTCAGAACCTCGGACTCGAAATAGGCGGTCTTTCGGGTCAAATGACAAGCGTCGAGCTTTATGAAAAGCTGCGCGGAGAAGCATGGACAGACGGAAATACGCTTCAGGCAGCTATCGGTCAGATGGATACGCTCGTGACTCCGCTTCACCTCGCTGTTCAGGCGCTTACGCTGGCAAACAACGGTGTACGAATGAAACCATATTTGATTGATTCCGTGTGGAATTATGACTGTACCGAAATGGTTTACCGCAATTCGCCGCAGGTCGTAGAGGTCATTGAAAACAAAAATGACGCATTTCAGATCGTTCGCGATGGAATGATCGCTGTTTCAACGCTTGTCAACTGGCCGGTAAGCTCTGCACTATGGAATTTCGATTACCTCCCGTATAATGTCGCAATAAAAACAGGGACAGCAGAAACCGGCGACGGCTACTATACCTCGACCGTTATGGGCTATTATCCCGCGGAGAATCCTCAAATTGCATTCGGTATTATTCTTGAAAAGGGCGAATACTCGCGCTATATGGTCAGAAATATCATTGACGCGTACTTTTACGAGTATGAAGCGGATATAGATGAAAACGGAATTGTTATAAATCCATGGAAACGCTGGGAAAACGAAAAAAATTAACCGACTATTTGTGAAAATGCACATAAATAGAATGCGTTTAATGTTGTTTTTCACGAATTTTTATATAATTTAAAAAAAACCTTTAAAAATAGAAAAAAATATGTTATTATAGAAGAAGGTAATAAGGTAAAGTATGGAGGTATATCATGGCTCAAATTATTGCTGTCACTGCAGGAAAAGGCGGAACGGGTAAGTCAACAACTTCTGCCAACATTGCTTCATGCCTTGCGTATCATGGTAAGAAAACGCTTGTTGTCGAGCTTGACTTTGGTTTGCGCTGCTTAGATATAATGCTTGGTATAAAGGATAAGGTTAAGCACGATATTGGTGAATACCTTGAAGGTAAAATCGACATTATGACAGCTACCACAAAGGTTGAACGAAGCGAAAATCTTTCGCTTGTTTGTGCTACCCGTAACCCTTTTATGGATATAAACCCTGAAAAAATTATCGGCGTCTGCAACGAAATGCGTGAGTATTTCGATTACATTATAATTGATACAGCCGGCGTCGGAAGCTCTGTTTTCAGCGTTATTAAAGCGGCTGATCTGATACTTATGGTTACAACTCCCGATACTGTGTGCGTTCGTGACGGCGCAATTCTTTCCGATTTCCTTTACGTCAAGAGCAGTATCAACCAGAAGCTTATTATTAATAAGGTTCCTGTCCGTTTTAAGGATGAGGAAATTCTTGAGGATCTTGACGTTGTAATGGATACTGTCGGTATCCCGTTGCTGGGCGTTGTTCCTGAGGATAATGAAATAAGAATCTGCGGTGCAAAAGGCTTGCCGCTTCCTAAATCAAGCGCAGGCTTAAAGGCTTATGATTCCATCTGCCGCAGAATACTCGGCGAAGACGTGCCGTTATCTATAAATATCAACTGATACTTAGTAATGTTAAAAGAAGAAGGTGTTTAAATTGAATATAGCTTTGATTGCTCATGACTCAAAAAAGGAACTTATGGTTCAGTTCTGTATTGCATACTGCGGCGTTTTAAGCAGGCATAACCTTTGTGCTACAGGCACAACGGGAAAGCTTGTCGCAGAAGCAACAGGACTTCATATTCAGCGTTACCTCAGCGGCGCACAGGGCGGCGACCAGCAAATTGCCGCAAGAATTTCATGCAATGAAATTGACGTTCTGTTCTTTTTCCGCGATCCGCTCAATGCTAAGGCTCACGAACCCAATGAAATGACGCTCTTACGTCTTAGCGATGTTCACAATATTCCTGTTGCAACCAACATAGCGACAGGCGAAGCGCTTATACACGCTCTTGAACGCGGCGACCTTGATTGGCGTAATATTCTTCGCGTATAACTAATATATAAAATTTAATGGCTGTTACAGCACACGCTGCAACAGCCATTTTTGATATGTTCTGCAACCACACATACTGTGCGGTGTTTGAAGCAAGCTATCTGTCAGTAACCGTTGAACTTCGGTTGCTGCACGTTTATACACTCATTTCAAAAGCTTAGCAACCCTCGGTTTAATGAATCTGACATAAATTTCCCGCATATAACCAAGAAAAAAATCATACAGCAGAAATGCGATATTACCCATACCCCATAGCACATATACCGCATATAACCCGAAATCTTCCAACCCCTCCAGCATTTCCTCAGCTGAAAGTACTGCACACAGAACATTATAGGTTATTACGATTGCAATGTTAAACACACCCAGCTTTATCAAGAATCTGACAAAGCTGTTTTTTATTTTGTCAAGGCAGAAGCGCAGGGTAGGGTAGTAGCCAAAAAATGACAGAAAGAAAAAATCAGCTTCAATTTCAGGAACAAGCATAAACGAAAGAAGCGTTACGGCAATGTACGATAAAATCGCCCATTTTTTTCCGATTTGCTCGCTTATAATCCATATACAAATTCCGGCAA
Organism: uncultured Ruminiclostridium sp.; assembly: GCA_964489095.1. Taxonomy (GTDB): domain Bacteria; phylum Bacillota; class Clostridia; order Oscillospirales; family Ruminococcaceae; genus Ruminiclostridium_E. The sequence continues at coordinate 6,511 of CAZAXM010000026.1, forward strand.
CCGCAGGCATCGCATATGCGAAGGATGGAATCAGCGAAATAAACATCACCATTACGCTGATTGCCGAAATAATTCCGCAGAAAGCCACGTTAAAGGTTACGCTTGATTTATTTGGCATACTTTTCCTCCGCTTAATTTTTGCTGTAAAGCAGGAGGCTCTTCTCCTTTAACTCGCGTCCATCACGGAGAATCTGAATAAGCCGTTCGCGGTCAGAATCGCGTATTGCGTCACGGTACTCTGTTATGTAATCGAGAATATTGTTTATTTCATTAAGAAGTGCGTCTTTGTTGCACAGGAAAAGCTCCGACCACATATACTCATTGAGCTTTGCAACACGCGTAAGATCCTGAAAGCTTCCCGCTGAAAAGCCATCGAAATTCAGCATTGTAGGACTTTTTACATACGCGTTTGAAACAACGTGAGCAAGCTGCGAAGTGTAGGCAATAACCTCGTCATGCTTTTTCGGGGTCGATACAACCGCTTTTCCAAAGCCAACGCTGCTTGCAAGAGTTTGAAGCAAATCAACGGCAATCTGAGGTGTGCTGTCTGACGGTGTAATTATAAAGCTAGCGCCGTCATAAAGGTTATCCGTTGAATAATCAAAGCCTGAAAATTCACGTCCTGCCATGGGATGTGTTCCCACAAAAATCACTCCGCGTTTGTCAAGAACGCTTGTACACTCATTTACGATGTACTCCTTAACGCCGCAGGAATCAATAACGATCCCGCCTTTTTTGAAGCAGTCGGCATTGTTCTTTACAAAGTCAACTATTGCCTCCGGATACAGGCAGATTATGGTAAGATTAGCTTCGCAAAGACGATCCGGCGTTATCTCTTCGTCGATTGCACCAACATCAAGAGCCTTTTTAATAGTATCTTTGTTTGTATCAATTCCCATAACGTGGTGGAAAGTGTGCTTTTTCAAAGCCTTACAAAAGGAACCTCCGATTAAACCGAGTCCAACAACAGCAATATTCATTTAAATCAATCCTTTCAGAATAAATCACTTATATATTATATTACATAAACGCGATAAAATCAAGTGTTTTCGTCATTTTTCTTAGGAGCAATATCTGCGAGCGGATTATTTTCGATTGCACTGCGAACCTGTTCGTTTGCAACGTGAGTATAAATCTGCGTTGTTCCAAGGTTTTCGTGACCCAGAACCTCTTTAAGAACGCGAACATCAACGCCGTTCTGGTACATAAGTGTTGCCGCGGTGTGACGAAGCTTGTGTACTGAAAACCCCATTCCACTAAGACCAGAAAGCTTCAGTTTCTCTTCAATTATCTGCTCGACGCGGCGATTAGAAATGCGCGTATGTCTGCGGCTGACAAATAACGCTTTATCCTTTGCTTCCGGACGAACTTTTATGTAGTTTTTATATGCAGTTACACAGGCGGCATTAAAATATATGATGCGTTCCTTACTTCCTTTACCCAGAATTTTCATTAGAGCAACATTCTGACCGTCTATGGTTGTTTCAATGTAATCGTTTACATCTATATGTACCAATTCTGAAAGCCGCATACCGCAGTTAAGAAAAAAAGTCATCATACAGTAATCGCGATAATCCTCCCAGGAATTGAAAGTTGAACAGGTACGGAGAAGTTCGGTTGCTTGTTCGATGGTGAGATGCTTTGGCAGAGCCTTTTTAGGCGTGGGCAGTTCAAGATTTTGAGCAGGACTGACTTCAAACCACATTTTTTTTACTGTAAGGTATTTAAAGAACTGCCGAAGCGATACAGCCTTGCGTGCGCGCGCCTTTGATTTGTTGTCACGTTCAGAAGCTGCATACGACAAGAATGCAAGCAAATCATTGAGAGTTACAGACTTGACAAGCTCATCAGAAACATCAGCAATTGTTATTTCATTCATTTCGTCGGTAATGCTCAGCCGATCTTTTTTCAGATAACGCAGGAACAACCGTAAATCAACGTAATAATTCTTTACGGTAAGCTCGGAATGCATTTTTATAGTTGAGATATAATTCAGATATTCCTGTAAATAATCAGGACAATCTTCAAATTTCATAAACGCCCTCCCCTCAATTGCGTAAAACTTTAATTTTACGCAATTAGCGGTAAAATTTTTGAACTACCCTCATTATATCATTTTTCAGAGATATTTTCAAGTATAAGCGCCGATCAAACGCAGGTACCTTATCAAATCATTTTCTTATACCTCCTTAATATTTATAGTTCAAATGTGAACTATAAATATTATACTATGCACAGTATGAAAATAACAAAAGACAAATGCCTTTTGATAGGGCTATTGAATTAGCAAATTATTACAATGTAAGCCTTGATTACATTGCCGGGTTAACAAACAGTAAAAAGAAAGAATGGTAAAGGAAATGAACGATTTTACATGCCTAACTGTAGGATTAATCGTGGTCTCAATTATAATAATTCTGATTGCTTTAACAATATGGCTAGCTGTTTGTTTTACGCGCAATAATAAAGAAGAGAAAACCAATGCAAACTCAGAATAATTCTAATTAGTGTAATCAAAACCACCATATAGCCACCCTCTCCTTTAAATCCGATTTTATTAAAAATAGCTTGACATATTTGACACAATAAATTATAATAATAGTATAAGAATTTATTCGTGAAAGGAATAACGTCATGGAAAACAACAATTACATCATAGCAACGGATTCAACAACAGATATGCAGCCCTCGTACTACGCAGAGAATAATGTCAGAGTTCTCGGTATGCAGTTCAGCGTTGACGGAAAGGAATATCGCCAGCTTGAAAAGGACTGTATTTCAACAAAAGATTTCTATGACGCAGTTCGTAATGGCAGTATGCCTAAAACATCTCAGCTCACCTATGACTCTTTAACAAATCTTTTTGAGGAAAATGCCAAAAACGGGAAAAATACTTTTTTCCTTTCTTTTTCAGGTGCGCTTAGCGGTTCTTATCAGACCTGTAAGCTTGCCGCAAATGATATAATGGAAAAATATCCCGACATTAAAATCAATATTGTTGATTCACTTGGTGCGTGTACAGGCGAAGGTTTTATACTCCACAAGTGCGTTGAAATGCGCAACAACGGCGCAAGCTTTGAAGAACTGACGAGTTTCGCCGAGGATTTTCGCAGCAGAATGGTGCATTTGTTCACTGTTGACGACCTTAATCATCTTCACAGAGGCGGCAGAATTTCTAAACTTTCAGCTGTTTTTGGCGGAATGCTCGGTATAAAGCCGGTTCTTCGTTTTGATGAGGAAGGAAGAATGGTTGTTTATTCAAAGGCACGTGGAAGAAAAAATGCACTTGATATGATGGCTAAGCAGATGGAAAAAACGTATATTCCCGACGAAAATTCCGAAATTTTTATCAGCGATGCGGACGCGCGGGCTGACGCGGAATATCTTGGTAAGCAGATAATGAAAATGATGCCGGCTGTCAAGAAAATAACCTACGGCAATATCGGTCCGGTTATCGGCGCACACGCAGGCCCGTCAACAATAGCGCTGTTCTATATAGCGAAAAATCGAGCAGTTGTGGAATTATAAGTTAATTAAAAACCCGCATGATTACGCCTTATACGGCAATCGTGCGGGTTTTGATTATAAAATTTTTGGAGCGGACAACGGGAATCGAACCCGCCTCCTCAGCTTGGGAAGCTGATGTTCTACCGATGAACTATGTCCGCACTCAATATTTACATAAGTATTATACACCTCTTTCCTATTCTTGTCAATATTTTTTTGCTTATTTTTACAGCCGCATTGTCACCCCAACTCATGTCAACGTTGACAAAATCACGTAAATGTGATAAAATGTGTCGTGAGGTGTTGTTATGAAGTTGATAGAACAGGTTCTCCAGCTTCTTGAAGAAAATAAAGGAACCTTTATTTCAGGCGAAGAAATCGCAGGAAAGCTAGGAGTAAGCAGAAATGCAATATGGAAAGTTATAGCTATGCTCAGAAAAAGTGGATATGAAATTGACGCAGTTCACAACCGCGGTTATTGCCTTTCTGAAAAAAGCAGTGTTTTTTCAGCGCAGGCTGTTTCGGCTCTTCTTCCGTCAAAGTTGAGAAAAATTATCCGGATTGAAATAAAACCCAGCACAGGTTCTACGAACATCGACCTTAAAAGTGCTGCCGAAAATGGTTCACCTGAAGGCTGCATACTTTTCGCATTGGAACAAACGGCTGGTAAGGGGCGATTGGGCAGGAATTTCTATTCACCTGCCGAATCAGGTCTATATATGAGCATTTTGCTTCGTCCCCGCTTCCCTGCTGAACAAGCTCTTTACATAACGACCTGCGCGGCGGTTGCTGTTTCAGAAGCAATTGACAGCGTTGCGGGGGTATCATCGGAGATAAAATGGGTAAACGATGTTTATCTGAACAAAAAAAAAGTATGCGGCATACTAACAGAGGCTTCCATTGATTTTGAAAGCGGCGGGCTTCATTACGCTGTTTGCGGAATCGGCGTAAACATTACGACAGATAGTTTTTCTGATGAATTATCAGAAATAGCAGGCTGTATCTCAACAAAAAAGGAAGACTTGCGCTCGGAGCTTGCAGCAGAGATAATCAGGCGTTTCTTCGCATATTACAACGAGCTTGAAAATCTGACATTTCTTGACGAATATCGCAGACGTTCTTTTTTAATAGGAAAGCGCGTTGAATTTGTCATGAACAATAATGAATACAGTGGTTTTGCCGAGGATATTGATGAAAAAGCACGACTGGTCGTGCGGCTTGACAGCGGTGATACTATTCCTCTTTCATCAGGCGAGGTTCAGCTGAAAAAGGGCGGACTTATCAAATGAAGAAAAGTATTACACTTGTGCGAACAGCGCTCTTTTCAGCCCTTATAGCTGTTCTATCACAAATTGCAATTCCACTCCCGACAGGAATACCACTCACGTTACAGACGTTTGCTGTTGCGCTATGCGGGTTTTGCCTGCACAATCACAAAAGAGAAGCCTGCGCTTCAATCGCAGTATATATCGCTCTCGGTGCAGTAGGAATACCTGTTTTTTCGGGATTTCAGGGCGGACTTCCACGGATACTAGGACCGACAGGCGGATTTATGCTGGGCTTCTTCCCTCTCGTTCTGCTATGCGGGATTGGCTTTGAAAAGATGACATTAAGGCTTATATCGGGCGGAACGGGACTTATTTTATGCCATTTGTGCGGAATCGCATATTATTCGATACTTATGAGTATAAACTTGTGGCAGTCGTTTACGGCTGTTTCTGCGCCGTTTCTGATTAAGGATTTTGCAAGCGTTTCCACCGCGCTTTTTACTTCAACAAAAATTGAAAAGCATATTTCTCGAAAAATACCGTAAAGGGATTGCTTTTTCTGAAAAAAAGTGGTAAAATAGAATTACTTATTTTATGGAAGGAATAGGATTATGTTTTCAAAAGAAAAGTTTTTAGAAAATTTTAAAAAGAACCTTATCGAAGAATATGGCGTTGAACCTAAAAACGCTACTGCTCCGCAGATTCATGACGCAGTTTCAAAGGCTGTGTTGCAGGATATTTCTGAGGATTGGAGCAAGAGTAAGACCGCTCACCTCGCTTCGCGCAGAGCCTGCTATTTTTCGATGGAATTTCTCGTCGGAAGAGCTGTTTATAACAATCTGCTTTGCTTAGGGATCGAGGAAGAGGTTGCAGCAGCTCTTAACGAAGTCGGCGTTAATCTTGCAGACCTCGAAGAAATTGAAGACGCAGCGCTCGGCAATGGCGGTCTTGGACGGCTCGCAGCCTGCTTCCTTGACAGCGCGGCAACGCTTGATCTCCCGCTTGACGGCTATGGAATCCGTTACAAATACGGTTTATTCAAGCAGTCCATCGAGGACGGCTTCCAGTGTGAAACAGCTGATAACTGGACGCAGTACGGCGACCCGTGGAGCAAGCGCATTAACGCTGACGCTGTAATGGTAACCTATGGCGACCAGACGGTACGCGCTGTTCCTTACGATATGCCGATTGTTGCTTATGGAACAAATCATATCAGCACACTTCGTCTGTGGCAGTCCGAGCCGATTAACGAATTTGATTTCGGCTTGTTCAATGACCAGAAATACGAGGAAGCCTGCCGCGAACAGCGCAGAGCCGAGGACATTTCGCGCGTACTCTACCCTAACGACGATACAAGAGAGGGTAAGATACTTCGCCTTAAGCAGGAATATTTCTTCTCCTCCGCTTCTGTTCAGGATATTATAAAGAAGCACAAGGTCAGCGGCTTCGACCTTCACAAATTCAACGAAAAGATCACCATTCAGCTTAACGACACACACCCCGTTATCGCTATTCCTGAGCTTATACGTATTCTGGTTGACGAGGAAGGCTTTGACTTCTTTGAAGCACTTGAAATCGCAAAGAAAACCTTCAATTACACCAACCATACCATTATGGCGGAGGCTCTTGAAAAGTGGAGCGTTGATATTGTGAAGGAAGTAGTTCCGAGAATTTACGAAATCATTCTCCAGATCAACGAAGCGTTCATCGGTGAAATGTACAAGGCGGGCAAACTGCAAAGCGAAATCTATCCGCTCAAGATGATTTCGGGCGACCTTGTTCATATGGCAAAAATGGCGATCTACTGTTCAACATACGTAAACGGCGTTGCGGCAATTCACACGGAAATTCTCAAAAATGACGCGCTTAAAGAATGGTACGAGCTTTATCCGAAAAAATTCCAGAATAAGACAAACGGCATTACACCGAGAAGATGGCTCGCACTATGCAATAAGGAACTTTCCGCGCTTATTACCGAGCTGAACAAAGGCAGCGAGTGGGTAACAGATCTTGACCAGCTGCAAAAGCTAAAATGGTTTGCTGACAACAAAAACGAGCTTCAGCGCTTTATGGATATCAAGCATGAGAAGAAGGTTCAGCTTGCCGAGTATATCCGCGAGCACGAAGGCGTTGAAATTGACCCGAACAGCATTTTCGATATTCAGATAAAGCGTCTTCACGAGTATAAGCGCCAGCTGCTGAACGCTTTCGGCATTCTTTATATTTATTTCGGAATCAAGGACGGTTCTATAAAGAACTTCTACCCGACAACCTTTATCTTCGGTGCAAAATCAGCTCCCGGTTATCGCCGTGCAAAGGGTATTATAAAATACATTAACGAAATCGGTAAGCTTGTAAACAACGACCCGCAGACAAAGGACCTGCTTAAGGTTGTATTCGTCCAGAACTACCGCGTTTCCTATGCGGAAAAGCTGGTTACAGCCGCTGACGTTTCCGAGCAGATTTCAACGGCTGGAACAGAAGCAAGCGGCACAGGCAATATGAAGTTTATGCTTAACGGAACCGTTACGCTTGGAACTCTCGACGGTGCAAACGTTGAAATTGTCGAAGAAGCCGGCAAGGAGAACAACTATATCTTTGGGGCAACTGTTAAGGATCTTGAAGAAATCATGAAGATTTACGACCCGCGCTATCTTGTTGAAAAGAACGAGAAAATCGGCAGGGTTGTCCGTACACTTATTGATGGAACAGTAAGCGACGGTGGAACAGGCGTTTTCCGCGAGCTGTACTTCTCCCTTATGGACGGCGCAAGCTGGCACAGACCTGATAACTATCACCTCATCGGCGACCTTGAAAGCTATGTTGAGGCAAAACTTAAGCTGAACAAGGACTATACCGACAAGTTCGCATTTGCAAAGAAATGCTGGATGAATATGGCTTGTTCAGGTAAATTCAGTTCAGACAGAACCATTGCGGATTACGCAAAGGAAATCTGGAAAATTGAAGCTGTAAAAATCTGATTATCCGAAAATCTCCTCGTGGCATATAATGCTTCGGGGGGATTTTTATGCTTGAAGGAATAGGCTATGACCGCGAGGCTGCGGTTGATTATGCGCTCAGATGGGCGTATATGAGAAACCCTCGGTTTTACGATTTTGAAGATATCGGCGGCGACTGCACAGATTACGTTTCCCAGTGTCTTTACGCAGGCTGCGGAGTTATGAATTATTCACAAACCGACGGCTGGTATTATGTTAATATCAACGAGCGTGCGCCGTCCTGGACGGGTGTAATATATTTGCAGAGATTTCTTCTTTCAAATACCGGCGCAGGCGTATACGGAACGATTTCTCCACTTGAGGCGCTTGTTCCGGGCGATGTTATTCAGCTTCAGGACAGCGAAGGCAGATTTTACCACTCGCTTTTCGTTTCATATGTAATTCAGCCTGCGTTACCGCAGAACATTTTCGTCTGCGCACATTCCTATGACGCGCGCGACAGACGGCTCTCAACCTATGGTTACTACAACGCGCTCGGAATCCATATTCTCGGCGCGCGAAAAGAAATTGGCGAGGAATCAAACGTTACCGAACAGTTCTAAAAACAGCTCCCGCGCTTTTACAAGCGTGGGAGCTTAATTCTGTTTCTTTTATTTGCGCGTTGACGCCTTATGTTTCCTTTCTTCTTTTTCATAGTGCTTCACAGTATGGATTAGCCGTTCATAAACGCGGGTATAATCGCTGCTTCCAACCTCTTCCCCGCCGTAAACTGCTCTTTCATAATCATCTGTAATTGGCGAAATGTCCACACTGTATTTATCAAGAACGAGAGATTTAAGCTCGGAAATCGTATAGACAAGCCGATTTTTTCTAAGCCGTCCGTGAATAAAGCTATTCATTTTTTGAAAAAGAAGTAACAGCTGTTCCCTGCCCCGAAGCTTTTTTATTCGATTATACTGTACATTTTCCCTTATTTTTGGAACAGCTATAAGAGCAAATCCGACAGCAAGTGCAGCAAATAATACAATTCCCCCAAAAACAAAGAATGTATAATCAATATATCCGCCATCGGTATGTGCAGAGGTAGGATCGAAATCCGTCCAGCCGTAGCCGTCAAGCCAGACCTGAACGTAGGCGTGGGAATCAGCAGCGGTAACATAAAAGTAATCGTGCTCACGGTCATATCTTTGAACGAGAAATCCCTCAACATATCGGCTTTTAATTCCAAGCTCGCGGCAAAGCAATACCATAGCTGTCGCGTAATCCGAACAGACCCCGCGTTTATAACTGAACAAAAAGCTCTCAACACTTGAATCAACAGGAGAAAAATCCTTGTCATAAATGAACTGCTCGGACGTCAGGTATTTTTCAATCGCGCGTGCCCTTTCAAAGTCGTTTGTACAGCCGTTTGTTATTGATTTTGCCAGTTCACCGACCTTATGATAGTTTTCATCAGACCCAAAACAGCCGCGCCGAACATCTTCGGAAAACAGATAGCTATATAAAGCGTCATTTTCTGAAAGCGCACTTAGATAATGCTTGCCGATCTGAGTTACCGACAACGCTTCCTCGCTCATATTACCAACACGTTCGGAAAAGTCGTAATTATGTTCAAGCTCATACCATACAAGCGTGTACTGTGTTGTTGTTGGGTTATCAGACGAAAGGAAGTATTCGTCCATGGGTGTACGGTAAATATTGTTCATCGTTCCGTTCGCAATCCAAAAACCGGCGGTGTTTTCCGCGGTATATATTGCCCGGATTTTTCCGCTTTGCGTTGTAATAACAGCAATTTTTTTGGCGACATCTGCTTCGGTATCATTCAGAAGCTGACGCGGATCTTCCCAGTCGATATATTTTTCCCATTTGTTATACCCGGTTTCGGATTCGCCATAGTACGACCATGTACCGTCAGAATAGTTGTAAAAATTAAAGCACTGACGCTTAATCCGAACAGGGTTATCGCCTGAAATTGTGAACACAACCTCGTCATCGTCAGAGGTTGAATACGACGAAGAATCCGAATAGCTGTTAAAATCGTTTTTTCCGCCCTCGCCGCCTATACTTATTCCGGTTATAAGCTCGTCAAACTCTTCACGATATGGAGCATATTTCAGCTTAGGAAAAAATGCCGCTGCAACAACTACTGTAACAACAAATCCGCCAAATACGATGGCATTTTTTCTTTCGGAAATTGATACTTCCGAGCTTTGCTTCATTATTATCAGAATAAAGAAAAACGTTGTAATCAGAATAATGTATATTACGGGAATATCCGTAAATGTTTTAGCATAAAGCGAAAACGGGCACATACAAATCAAAAATATAAATATAATGCGGAAGCGTATTCGTGTAAAATAATACATTGCGCTGTCCAATACAAATCCGCACATAAATATCAGCGCAAAAACATTTCCGACATATATTTTATTAAGCTTATCGGGTTCAAAAAACCACTGATAAAGCATCTGAGGACCAGAATCTATGCAGAATGCACCTATCAGGACCGATAAAATGAGTAAGCCCAATACGCCTGCCGACGAAATGAGCGGCTTATTTATTCTGCGAAAAATGTCAAGAACAGCAAAAAGCACAAGAGAATATACGCAGCTGAATAATGTCAGAAGAAGTACTGTTACAGGCGAAGAATCAGCATAAATATAGATAATTGAACTGAACAAAACTGTTATAAGCATCACAGGAACAGCGTTTTCTTTAAGAAAATTCTTCAAGTAGTATCCCCCTTTCAGCTTACAAATCGGATTTGTCCGTTATCCGTTTCAATTGTGCTTACCTCATTGCCGCTTCCTGTACTAGCCGCCTTTAAACAACTCTTTCCGGTATCGCGCATTTTGTCCGCGAACTGCTGCAAGCCAACGTCTGCAAAAGGCGAAAAAACGACTAAATTTTCAGTGCTGACTGTATTCGGGAAACGGTTCATATCATTGTCAGAAAAGGAATATTCCGCCATTCTGTAACGAAGCTGTCCAATATCCATAGGCGAAGTGATAAATAATTCCTCCCATAAATCACCGAATCGAATGTATACCCGTATCGGTAGTTCGAGCTTTGAAAGCTGCGCTGTAAGTCCGAGTAGCGCCTCAACAGCGAGCTGGTCGGAATCATAGTCTTTTCCTTTTTTATCAAGAACAAATGTTTGTTCGGAATTTCCAATACCCTCAAGACACCGTACAAGCAGCTCACCCTTCTTCGCAGAAAGCTTCCAGTTGACCATTTTGAGGCTGTCTCCCGGAACATACTGTCTATGCTCATATCCGGGAGTTCCATTAAATGAATTGACCGACTGCGCTGTTTCCTCGCTGTCAGAGAAAACTGCTGAATCGGCAATTCCACGTGCGAAACCGTCGCCCTCACATATTTCGGGAACATCGGGATAAATTTTTATTTCAAGCATAGCCTGTGAAATCGAAACGCGGAAGCTGCATAAACCAAGAAAATCCGATACGACAAATGAAGAAAGCCCAATCCTGCACTTTCCGAAATATTCAGCCTTATATTCGGCGCTGAAAATATTATCGTCCTGTCCAAACATTACAGTGCTTATCCTTTTAGCTGAAAGTGGAGTAAGATTATAGCCACATACAAATTCGGCAGAAATAACGGATGTCGGTATAATGTCGCGCTTTTTTACAATCAAACTAAGCTTTATCGTATCGCCCTTGTTAAGAATATCCTCGCTGACATTCAACGATGCATTTATGCTTCGTTTCGTATACAAGCACGATCCGACCGATACAATTGCGGCAAGTATAAGCACAATCAGAAGGTAACAGCCGCCTGCGCCGTCCAGAAACAGCATAAAAAGAACGGAAAACGCAATCAGTACAAGATACGCCAGAATTGCTTTTATTTTCATATTACACCTGTACCTGCGGAATTTCAACCTCTGAAAGAATTGCGCTCATAACTGCCACGGTGGTAGCGTGAACTGATTTTCCCTTCGGCGAAAGCATAAGTCTGTGTGCAAGAACCTCAACGGCAAGATACTTTACATCATCGGGTATAACGTAATTCCGCCCGTTTATAAGTGCGAGCGATTTTGCTGCGGAATAAAGCGCAATGCTTCCGCGCGGACTCGCTCCGAGAATAGTCAGCTCGCTGCTTCGGGTTGCATTTACAATGTCTATGATATACTTCTTTACACTTTCGTGAACATTAACAGCCTCCGTCTGCTTTTTTAGTGCGATAATGTCATCAAGCGTTATTACAGCGGGAAGCTTTTCCCTTTCGCCGCTGTTTTTATCAAGAATCTGCATCTCCTCTCCCGGTTCGGGATATCCGATGGAAAGACGCATCAGAAAGCGGTCCATCTGCGCTTCGGGAAGATGATAGGTTCCGTAGGTTTCAACGGGATTCTGCGTTGCGAGCGTCATAAACGGCTGCGGAAGGGTGTGAGTTATTCCGTCAACGCTGACCTGAAGCTCCTCCATTATTTCCAACAGCGCCGACTGCGCTTTAGGAGAGGCACGGTTTATTTCATCTGCAAGGAGAAAATTGCACATCGCAGCGCCGCTTTTATACTCAGTCTCCCCCGTCCTCGTGTTAATCATACTAAAGCCCGTTATATCAGACGGCATAAGGTCGGGCGTGAACTGTATACGATGGCATTCTCCGTTTACACTTTCGGAAAGTGCCGATACGAGCCGGGTTTTTCCAACGCCGGGCACGTCCTCTATAAGAACGTGTCCGCCGGAAAGGAGTGCGGCGGCAAGCTTTATAATTACCTCTCTTTTACCGATAATGACCTTTTCGATATTGTCGGTCAGGAGCTTTATTTTTTCATTCATTTGTTACTAACTCCTTTTCATAGTAATAATTTATTATATCACGTCGAGTAACAATTCCGATGAAAACATTTCGGTCGTCCACTACGGGAACAAAGTTCTGTTCCATAATTCTCAGCAGCAGCTCGTTCATATCAGCGTTCACACTTACCGCATGGTCGCGTTTTGAACGCATTATTTCTGTAAGTCTTGTTTTTTCGGTATCTTTAATTGTATAAGCTGTCATATCGGTAATTGCCCAAAGAAAATCACCCTCGCTAACCGTTCCGACATATTTCCCGTCTGGAGCTATGACAGGGATCGCTGTGTAGCCGTGCGCGCGCATTTTTTCAAGTCCCTGCCGCATTGTACATTCAGAGCTGAGATAAGCTACCGTTGCCTTTGGTTTAAGCAGAAAAAGTAAGTTCATGGTAGTTCCCTTTCTATAAACAATTCATTGGTAACAGTATAACATATTATTCCGATTTCTTCAAGTTTTTTGTTTAAAATTTATACACGAACAAAAAATTTCATTTATTTTTCATTTTGCGCGGTTGTAAATATTCTTATAATATGGTATAATTATGCTGATTTAACCAAATAAAGGAGGTATTATCTTGCTTAGTCTTAAAAATATAATCAAGGACTACTCAATGGGCGGAACAACCGTTCACGCGCTAAAGGGCGTAAGCATTTACTTCCGCGAGAACGAGTTTGTTTCGATTCTCGGACAATCGGGCTGCGGAAAAACGACAATGCTTAACATTATCGGCGGACTTGACCGCTATACCGACGGCGACCTTATCATTGACGGGGTTTCTACGAAAAAGTACAAGGATCGCGACTGGGACACCTACCGCAATCACAAAATCGGCTTTGTTTTCCAGAGCTACAACCTTATCCCTCACCAGACCGTTCTTGCAAATGTTGAGCTTGCGCTGACGCTTTCCGGTGTTTCAAAGTCCGAACGCAGAAAACGCGCAATTGAAGTGCTTGAAAAGGTCGGGCTCGGCGACCAGCTGAAAAAGAAGCCTAACCAGATGTCGGGAGGACAGATGCAGCGTGTAGCGATTGCACGCGCGCTTATTAACAATCCCGATATTCTGCTTGCCGACGAGCCCACAGGTGCACTTGACAGCGAAACCAGCGTTCAGATAATGAACATTCTCCGTGAAATTTCAAAGGATAAGCTTATCATAATGGTAACGCATAACCCTGAGCTTGCGGAACAGTATTCAAACAGAATTATACGTCTTGTTGACGGTAAGGTCGTTGACGACAGCAACCCCTACACAAATGACCAGCCGCTTAAGACTGCTCCCGAAAAGGTAAAGAAAACATCAATGTCGTTCTTTACGGCAATGTCGCTCAGTCTGAATAACCTCATGACCAAAAAGGGACGAACCTTACTTACGGCATTTGCAGGAAGTATCGGTATAATCGGCATCGCGCTTATTCTTTCACTTTCAAGCGGCGTACAGGATTATATCGACGGTATCCAGTCGGATACGCTTGCCTCTTACCCGCTTATGATCGACAACAGCACAACCGATATGACCTCGTTTATGTCATCATCAATGTCAGCTCGCGCGGATTCTCTTTCCGAAGAACGCGACCCTAACACGATTTATACAAGCAATCGCCTTGGCGATATGTTTACGATGATGTATAAGGAAACGAATGCCAACGACCTGAAAAGCTTCAAGGAATTTCTTGATGATAAGGAAAGCGGAATTTCCGATTACTGTACGCACATTGAGTATTCATACGGAATAACTCTTCAGGTGTTTGACGATGATACCGAAAATATAAGACAGGTAAATCCCAGCGGTGTTCTTGATGAAATCGGTTTCGGCGCGATGAACGGAATGATGTCGCTCGCTTCAAATATGTCATCTTCTTCGTCCGGACAAATGGATATTTTTGAAGAACTTAGCGAAAGCGAAAAAATGCTTGACACAAAATACGAGGTTCTTGCCGGAACATATCCGCAGAATTACGACGAGGTTGTGCTTATTGTTGATAACCGCAATACCGTAACCGACTACACGCTCTATACGCTCGGAATGCGCGATGCGACCGAGCTTCGTGACGCGGTGCGCGATATGATTCAGAAGAAGGACGATGTTGCGGAGCTTTCCGCAGGTGAAAACTACAGCTTTGACGACTTTATCGGAAAAACCTTCCGTGTTGTTGATAATACGGCATTTTATCAGAAGGACGAGAACGGCGCGTGGATTGATATGCGCGATGATTCCGAATTTATGAGCGGTGTTGTCAAAGATGGCATTCAGCTTGAAATTGTCGGAATTATCCGAACCAAGGAAGAAAGTATGTCCTCCATAAGCGGCACTATCGGTTACACAAAGGAACTTATGGAAATCGTTTCCGAAAATGTCAACAACAGCGTGATTGTAAAAGAACAGCGTGAGAACGAAGAATATGACGTTTTCACCGCGCTTCCCTTTGACGGAACATCAGCTGCCGACGCGGCAAAGGAACAAGCTGAGCTTGAAGCCGAACAGCGCAGACAGGAAGCTGAAGAGATGATGGCAAATATGGAACAGATGCCGTCCGAGGAATTTGATATGTCAATGCTTCCTCCTGAACAGCAGCAGGCATTAGCGGCAATGTCCGACGAAGAACGAGCCGCGTATATTGCTTCAATGCAGATTGGAAACGCTCCCGGAACGGCTGCTTCTCAGCCGACTGATATGACGGCGGAAATTGATTTTTCCAAAATTGACCTTTCCTCACTTACCGAGGAACAACAGATGTATCTCGCTTCGCTTTCCGATGAAGAACGTCAGGAGCTTATGGCGCAGTATATGCAAAGCGCGGCTGCTTCGGATATTGTTTCGTCGTCAACTTATTATGACAATATGAAAACGCTCGGCGTTATAAATCTCGACACCCCAAGTTCAATAAGCATTTACCCCATTGACTTTGAGGCGAAGGAAAAAATAACCGATATAATCGCCGATTATAACACACGTATGGAAAATTCGGGCGAGGACGGAAAGGTCATCACCTATACCGATATTGTCGGTATGCTCATGTCCTCCGTAACGGATATTATAAACGCTATCAGTTATATTCTTATTGCTTTCGTTGCAATTTCACTGGTTGTTTCTTCGATAATGATAGGAATTATAACGTATATTTCAGTTCTTGAACGCACAAAGGAAATCGGTATTTTACGTTCGATCGGCGCATCCAAGCGCGATATTTCGAGAGTGTTCAACGCGGAAACAGTAATAATAGGACTTGTTTCAGGCGGAATAGGAATTGGCGTAACACTGCTCCTTAACATCGTAATAAACATTATTATAGAGGATATTACGAATATCGCGGGTCTGTCGCAGCTTCCCGCCCTTGCAGGAGTCGCTCTTGTCGCAATCAGCGTTTTGCTTACGCTTATTGCAGGCTTGTTCCCGTCACGTGTCGCAGCCAAGAAGGATCCTGTTGTTGCACTGCGCACCGAATAAGCATTGAATTTTGTGCAAAATGTCTATTGATTTTTACTGTGAATATGCTATAATAAGAACACAATTTAAAACGACTGCCACCGGGTAGTGAAGCTTACAGCATTCGCCGCATATCGTTAGGTCTTAGAAGATATGCAAGCGGGTGCTGTTTTTGTTGGAGGTTTTATGAAAATCAGAAACCCTTTTTCTCAGCTCGCAAAGCACGAATGGATTTTATGGGGCGCGTCAGTTATCGCTGTTACACTTTCGCATTTTCTCGGCGAAAGTAACGGAATGCTTAACCTGATTGCCTCGCTTACAGGCGTAACCTCGCTCATTTTTGTCGCAAAGGGAGATGTATTCGGACAGATACTTACTGTTCTGTTCAGTATTCTTTACAGCATTATTTCGTATCAGTTCAGATATTACGGTGAGATGATAACGTATCTCGGAATGACCGCGCCTGTTGCGCTGATGTCGGTTGTAAGCTGGCTGAAAAACCCATTTGAAAAAGGAAAATCGGAGGTTAAGGTGGCTGTGCTGTCAAAGCTGAAAATTATCGCAGTTGTGGTACTTAACATACTGCTTACAACGCTTTTCTATTTTATTCTGTTGTTTTTTGACACGCCTAATCTTATTTTCAGTACAATTTCTGTTACGACAAGCTTTGCCGCCGCTTCTCTTCAATTTCTCCGTTCCCCCGCCTATGCGATCGCATACGCAGCAAACGATGTTGTTCTGATCATACTCTGGACGCTCGCATCGCTTGAGAATCCGGCTTTTTTTTCAGTTGTTGTATGCTTCGCGGCATTTCTTGCTAACGACATATACGGTTTTATCAACTGGCGGAAAATGAAAAAAAGGCAAAACGCGATCACCGAACAAAACCGTCAGAATACATAAATCCGAACATATTCATACAAAAAAATTATCTTTTTTTCGACTTGTTTTTTCTTATAATTTATGATATAATTGAAAAATATTTGTATCATAAAAAGGAGAGAGAAAAATGAGGGAAAAAGAAATCTACCGCCGCGCACTGCGGTTCGCTGTTCCAATGATGATTCAGAACGGCGTTACAAATATGGTCGGGCTTGTTGACAACATTATGGTCGGAAGCCTCGGTACAGAGGCAATGACGGCGGTTTCAATTGTCGGACAGCTTATATTTGTATTCAACCTTGCGATTTTCGGCGGACTGTCAGGACCTGGAATATATGGAGCGCAGTACTACGGGCAAGAAAACGAAGAAGGTTTCAAGAACACTTTTCGTATAAAGCACTGGATTTGCGCGATATGCACGCTGCTTGGAATAGCAATATTCATTTTCGGCGGAGAAACGCTAATTTCGCTGTATCTGAAAGGAGAAAGCGCGGACATTGACCCTGTTCTTACAATGAATTACGCGAAAAACTATCTGAACATAATGCTTATCGGATTTCCTGCGTTTGCAATTACACAGATATATGCGGGAAGTCTGCGCGAAACGGGAGAAAGTGTAAAACCGATGGCTGCGGGAATCTGCTCGGTTGTTGTGGACATCATTTTCAATTATTTTCTCATTTATGGAAAGTTTGGCTTCCCTATGCTTGGCGTAGAAGGCGCGGCAATTGCGACGGTTCTTGCAAGATTTGTCGAAGCAGGAGTAGTTATTATCTGGACTCAGGCGCAGAAGAAAACAAAACATCAATTTTTATCGGGTGCGTATTCAACAGTGCTTGTTCCAAGAGAAACCGCTTCTGTAATTGTAAAAAAGGGTATGCCGATTTTCTTGAATGAGTTTTTATGGGCAGGCGGTATAGCAGCGCTTACACAATGTTACTCGATAAGGGGTCTGGATATTGTTGCGGGACTTAATATTTCAAATGCGATATGCAATCTTCTGAACGTTGTATTTGTAGCACTCGGAAATGCTGTTGGAATTATTATCGGACAATTTCTCGGCGCAGAAGAATATGACACAGCAAGGAAAAGCTCGTTTAAACTTATGTGGTTCACGGGAATTGTCAGCGTACTGCTTACGGCAATCCTGATAGCGCTGTCGGGTGTATTTCCGCTGTTTTATAACACCACGCAGGAAATCCGCAGCTACGGACAATGGTTCATAATCATTACGGCGCTGTTCTTCCCTGTTCAGGGCTTCCTCAACGCGCTTTATTTCACACTCCGTTCTGGCGGAAAAACATTTATAACCTTTATATTTGACAGCGTATTTACGTGGGTTATTCCTATTCCCCTTGCGCTCGTCCTTTGCAATTTCACACAGATTCCGATTCTCGGCGTTTACGCTATTATTCAGGCGGCGGATCTGATTAAGGTTACGATAGGTTACATTCTGATAAAAAAGGGCGTCTGGGTCAGCAGCTTAGTCGCTTAACAAAAAGGCTGTTGCGTTTTCGCAGCAGCCTTTGATTATTTATGCGACTTTACGGTGCAGTGACGGTGAATGTAATAGAAATGTTCTCGATCGTCTTTTTCTTGTTAATCTGCCAGAGCTGTGCAGTGGTGCCGTCAAGCGAACCGTCAGCAGTTCTTGCGTCATCGGGAACTGACGAAACCCACTGATTGAAAAGATTTACACGAGTGCATTTTCCATCGTCCGAGGAGGTGTACTCCTTACCCGCTAACTCAACTTCTTCCCCGTCAACTGTAAAGCTATCAATAGTTACGACATATCCGGGGAAAAGCTTTTCGCCGTTTGATATTCCAAGCGCGGAGAATGCAACGCCCTTTGCTCCGCCGATTTTACTGAAATCAAGTTCAACGGTATATGTTCCCTCGCCTGTGATAAGAGCGTTTTTCGCTTTAACGTCAACAGTTTTATTTGTCGGGTCATAGACATCGCCGACAGAATAGCTTACGCCATAATCACTGCTCTGGTACATAATCCATGCAACTGCCGCGTCATCCGACGGAGGAATTTCGTCTTCGTCAGTCATACGTTCTTTTGCCGCTTCAAGCGCTTCTGCCATTCCATTTGCAGCGTTCGCCTTAATCTGATCTTCTGAATAAAGCGCGGACTGTTCTGAAAGACTTCTTTCCTTAAACAGCGAAGCCATACTCTCGTCTGCAATAAAGCAGCTGTTTCTTCTATAAAGATTGTTGCAGTCCCAAAGCATCGGACAGTAATTGTAGAGATCGCAGTTGTTAAGGAAATTGTTATAAAAAAGGTCTGTATCCTGTTTTGGAGTACTCCCATCAACGAGAACAGCATATTCGCCGATAATTACACCGTAGCCATTCTCGGTAAACTTCGTGAGTTTTTTGAGCAGGCTGTTCTGTTCATCATAATCCTGCGGCGAACCCCACTGGTTTACGCTTTTTGTACCGCAGTAATCCCAAGGCGTGTAGTAATGAACCGAAACAATAAGTTTATCCTCCGCCGTATCCTCCGGCATAACAAACCTGTCGTCGCAGGTGCAGGCAATATCAGTATTATAACCCGCTATAAGCAAAAATCTGTCAGCGTTTTTTCCGCCTGTTGAACGGATCAGCTTAACAAATTCGCTGTTTATGAGATAGGTTGTTTCGTAGCACTCCGCCTTTGAAAGCGTGCCTGAATCCGCGGCTATATCCTTGTCATTGAGGCGATCGCCAAGCTCCTCGTTGCCCGATTCAAATATAAGCTTATAGGAGCAGTCGCCGAAATAGTCCGCGATCTGGGTCCACATAGCTTTGTACATTTCCATAGCTTTTTCACGAGTAGCTTCATCGGCTGACCCGAACATTCCCCACCAACCGCCGTCCCAGTGGTCGTTGATAACAACGTACATATCACATTCAAGTGCGTAATCGACAATTGTCTTTACACGTTCAAGAAGCCGAGCGTCAATCATATAATCGCCGCTCTCGTAGTTCATTCCGTTTGTCCAAGCCACAGGAATACGCAGGCTATCAAATCCAGCGGCCTTCATACCCTCAATCATTTCGCGGGTAGTTGTCGGCTGACCCCAAATTCCCTCAAAGCTTGTAGGGTCTGCACCGCTAAGATAATTCTTATGACCATAAGCCTCCATTGTGTTGCCGAGGTTTATGCCGTTGCCCATAAGGTGCGTTACTTCAAGCGCGGTAAGTTCGTTAGTTTCCTCGCCGACATCTGACGCTTCATTTATAGACGAGTCGGTTGCGGTAGCCGCATCAGTCGTGCCGTTCGGATTTTCACCGCCGTTACATCCCGAAAGCAGCATTGAAGCTGTCAGGAATATTGCCGCGAAAGCGGTACTTCTTTTTTTCATCACGTTTACCTCCAAATTGTGATAACGTTTACACCGTTTATTATTATAGCACATTTTTAACCTTATTACAATAATTTTGTGCAAATTTACCTTTGCCGAATTGTTAGAAAAAAACACGCTTATATTGTGCGATTTAACAAATACCGGTTGTTATTTATCGGGAAATATGATATAATGAAATTGGAAAATGCAGAATACAATATATGGAGAACGTTGCGAAAATGCTGAATTTTATAACAGTGACCGATGAAAACCACGCTGAATTTCACCGCCTTATGCAAATGTACGCAAACGAGCTTGACAAGCATCAGGAAAGGCGTACAGACCCCGAAATGCTCAGAAAATGGACGGAAAGAATTATTGAAAATCAATATGCGCCTGCGAGATGCCTGCGGCTCTGCACTTTAAAATCGGGCATTATCGGTTTGCTATATGGGAAAATCGACCTTCCCGAAGATAAAGGCTATAAAAAGCTCGGTTTGGGTTATGAACTGCTCCCCTTTTGTTAGACAATGTGGTATAATATAAATATACCGAAATT
>CAZAXM010000027.1:0-24752 GCA_964489095.1 uncultured Ruminiclostridium sp.
TTGTATGTGTAGCAGACAGTACAAATAACAATATTACCGCCATGAATAATCTCAATGCAAAAGTCTTACATACGCCGGGTGATCCCGACAGCAATTACTTTGTTGAAAACGAATACCGAGTGATGGTATGTGAAAGTCAGATCTATATTTATCTTGGCGATGTTGTAATAAGCCTTACGGATATTGATGAGGCTAGCAGCGCCGATTTCGCAGTTTATAGCGGCTATCGCAAGAAGCATGAGAGTTGTGGTAATTATGCTGAGATATTTTTTGATAAACGTATGAAAACAGGATATAATGCATATTACAATAAGGTTACAATTGAAACAGATAAAAACGGGTGTGTTTTATTTTCAACAGGAGGCTTGCTATGACGCTTACAGAAGACAGACTTAGCGCAGATATACGCGCGGGTCGCCTTGCAAAAGTGTATTTTCTTTACGGTAAAGAGCCATTTTTAATTAAAACATATGTCGAACGTCTTATAAAGAAGTCGGTCGGATTAGACGCGTTTGATTTTAATCTGGTGAAGATAAATGGCAATCCCGATATGAGTCTTCTTTCCGATCACGTTGACGGGCTTCCTGTTTTTGCAGAGCAGAAGCTGGTTGCTATAAACGATATTGAGCCGGAAAAACTTGATAAGGATTCTTTTGAACAGCTCCTTACGATTATTTCGGAAGTGCCTGAAACCACGATTTTACTTTTTCATAACACGGGCGCAGTTCTTGATGAACGAAAATCACAAACAAAAAAGTTTATCGCGGCAGTTGAAAAAGCTGGCGTTGTATGTAAACTTGACGCAATGCCACAGCCGAAAATTGCAGAACTTGTCATTAAAAAGGCGGCAAAGCAGGGTGTCGTAATATCACGTGATGACGCGCTTTATCTTACAGAACGGGTTCTTTGCAGTCTTAATCTTGTAAGCGAGGAAACCGCAAAGCTCATCAGCTATGCGGGTAATGGCGGTGTAATTGACAGGGCAATGATAGATTCGCTTGTTGCAAAACAGCTTGACACAAGCGTTTATGAGCTTGCAACTGCTATAAATGCAGGAAAGCATGAGGAGGCATTCAGAATAATAAGCGACCTTATTTTTGAGAGGGTTGAGCCTGTGGTGATTCTTTCCGCGCTTTCGGGAACGTTTCTTGATTTTTACAGGGCTAAAATTGCAAAAATAACAGGTGTTCTTCCCGACCAGACTGCCGAGAACTTCGGCTACGCCAAAAACAGAGTATGGGTAATATCGAAGGCAATGAATGCAGTATCGAAGCTTCGGGTTGATTATCTTCGTAAAACGCTGGCTATTCTTAACGAAGCGGATATTACTATGAAATCAACGCCGATTGATAGCCGAACAGTTATTGAGCAGGCTGTAACAAAACTGTTTATTGCCCAACGGGAGAATTTTGCATGATTCATTTAAAACAGCCGATAATTGCAGAGGGAAAATACGATAGAATAAAGCTTAGCTCAGTCGTTGACGCTCTCATTATTACAACAGACGGCTTCGGGATATATAAGGATAAGGAAAAAATCGCGCTGATACGTGCATTTGCTGAAAAAGAGGGAATAATAATCCTCACAGACAGCGATGGCGCAGGCTTCCAGATACGAAATCACATAAAAAGCTGCATAAAAAAAGGCAAAATCTATAACGTTTATATTCCCGATATCTTCGGGAAAGAGCGTCGAAAGGACAAGCCTTCCAAGGAGGGCAAACTCGGAGTTGAGGGAATGGACGTTTCTGTTCTTGAAAAAGCGTTTTCGGACGCAGGGATTTACTCTGAATGTACACGGCCTGCCGAATGGCTTACACGAGCTGACCTGCTCACGGACGGACTTATGGGCGGGCAGGGGAGCGCAGCGCGTCGCAAGCGTTTTTTTCATGAGCTTGCCTTACCCGAACACCTAAGCACTGCGGGGTTTCTTGAAGTGCTTAATCGACTTTATTCACGGGAACAGTATGAAAAAATTTTGAAAAAAGTAAAGGAATAAAAATATGGTTTTCTCCAGTCTTGTATTCTTATTTTTGTTTTTGGTAATTTCGCTTCTGCTGTATTATATAGTTCCGTTGAAGATAAAAAACCTTATAATCTTTATATGCGGACTTGTTTTTTATGCCTGGGGCGAGCCGAAATACGTTGTTGTAATGGTTATTTCAACGATGATTGACTATACAGCAGGTCTGTTGATAGATAAATTCAACGACATCAAGATGATAAAGCGGATTTGTCTTATTGTTTCGCTTGTTATGAATTTGTCACTGCTCGGAATTTTCAAATACAGCGATTTCATTTTCGGAAGCGTTAACGAAATATTCGGTCTTACGCTTGAAAATCCGTTCCTTGATATGACAAACAGCGTTTTCGGGGCGGTGTTCGGCTCAAAGCCCGAAAGCTATCTCCCGCTTCCTATCGGTATAAGCTTCTTTACGTTCCAGTCGATGTCGTATACAATTGATATGTATTTCGGAAATGTTAAGGTTCAGAAGGATCCGATTGCTTTTGCGGCATTTGTAACGCTTTTCCCGCAAATAGTTGCAGGACCTATTGTGCGCTATAACGATATTGCCGCGGAACTTGAATGCAGAAAAATTAACCTTGATATGATTTACGACGGCATTGTGCGCTTTATTACAGGTATGGGTAAAAAAGTGCTTATTGCAAATGGCGTAGGTCAGCTCTGGAACGCGGCATTTGCTGTCGGAACATCGGAAATGTCAGTTCTTACCGCATGGCTTGGAATTATCGGCTATACCCTTCAAATATATTTCGATTTTTCAGGTTACTCCGATATGGCGATAGGACTTGGAAAGATGATGGGCTTTAACTTCCCTGAAAATTTCAACTATCCCTATCTCTCAAAAAGTGTAAGCGAGTTCTGGAGAAGATGGCATATAACTCTCGGCGACTGGTTTAAAAGCTATGTATATTTCCCGCTCGGAGGAAACCGAAAGGGAATGCCGCGAACAATTTTCAATCTTGCCGTTGTATGGTTTTTAACAGGCGTATGGCACGGCGCAAGCTGGAATTTTATCCTTTGGGGTTCATTGTATGGCGTGTTCATAATTATCGAGAAGCTGTTTCTTGGAAATGTCCTCAAAAAGCTTCCGACGCCAATCAGCTGGCTGTATACAATGCTTCTGGTGGTTCTTGGATGGGTTCTTTTCGTTACACCCGACGTTGGTACGGCATTCTCATATATGGGTGCAATGTTCGGTGCAACAGGCGTTCTTTGTGATAATACAGCGCTTTATCTGCTGCTTAATTATGGTATTCTGCTTGTTATCGGCATTTTTGCTTCTACCGACGCATGGAAGATTATAGTTGAATCGCTCACAAAGCGCGCACCAACGATTATGCACTATGCAACGCCTGTTGTTAAAACAGCGGTTTTCATAATTTGCATTGCATATCTCGCTGACGCAACGTATAATCCGTTCCTGTACTTCAACTTCTGATGAACGTTCATAAAGAAAAAAATGTGAACAGAAAGGCTTTAAAGTATGAAAGACAAGCTTTACAAATATATAATGATAGGGCTTTTCACGCTTATCCTGATTGGCATACCGATTATGACGTTTGTAACTCTTCCTGAGGAGGACAGACCTTATTCGGAGAATGAAAACAGATATCTTGCAGGCTTTCCGAAAATATCTTTTGAAACTTATCTGGATAAATCGGCAATGGAAGGCTTTGAGGAGTGGTTTTCCGACAGAATCTACGGAAGAGAGAGCTGGATTAAGCTGAAAAACGGCTCTGAGCGTCTTATCGGAAAAACCGAGATAAATGGCGTATACACGGTCGGCGACCAGATGATGCAGGTGTGGACGGGTTACGACAAAGATTTTATTGACTCGTCAATTGCGGCAGTAAACGTATTTACGGAACAGAATTCAGATGTTCCCGTATACTTTATGCTTGCGCCCACCTCGCAGGAGATATATGCGGATCTGCTCCCTAAAACAGCTCCCGTTGGAAGCCAGGATGAGCTTAAGGACTACTGCCGTGAAAATATGATATGCAATACGATTGATATTTTCCCGATCCTTAAAAGCAATTCCGACAGCTATATATATTACCGCACGGATCATCACTGGACGTCTTACGGCGCATATATCGCGTATTCCGAAGCTGCTAAGGCGCTTGGTTTGCAATCAGAGCCGCTTTCCTCTTTTGATATTGAACACGCAAGCAGCAGCTTCCGCGGTACGCTTTATTCAAAAACGCTAGACGATTCGATAACTCCCGATGTTATTGACTATTATCATTTTAATGGTGGAAGAAGCGAGCCGACGCTTACTATAAATACCGGCTCCGAACAGACCACCTATGATTCGCTGTATATGCGTGAATATCTCGACGTTAAGGATAAGTACAGCTCATTTATGGGTTCAAACTCGCCGATGATGACTGTAACATCAAGCGATAACCCGAATGGAGCGTCGCTTCTCGTGTTTAAGGACAGCTATGCACACAGCTTAATTCCGTTCCTTGCGAACCATTACAGCAAAATCACCGTTCTTGATATGAGATATATCAATGCCGGATACAGCAGCATTGTTGATGTAAGCGAATACGACAGCGTGCTGTTTATGTATAACGCAATCACATTTTCAGAGGACACGAATATACGCAAGGTCAGCAAGGGTTAACCGTCTTGACTTTACGATCGTGCGGGTGTATAATATTATCAGTATGAAAAAAGAAAGGAATGTTTTATCATGAGTGAATGTAGTCACAATTGTGAAACCTGCGGTTCAAACTGTTCTGAGCGAACAGCCGAGAGCCTTCTTGCGCCGCAGAATGAAATGTCGGAGGTAAAAAAGGTAATTGCCGTTGTTTCGGGAAAGGGCGGCGTTGGTAAGTCACTTGTTACCTCGATGCTTTCCGTATTGTCGAATCGCCGAGGCTTTAGGACAGCTATTCTTGACGCGGACGTTACAGGACCTTCTATTCCGAGAGAATTTGGCTTGAAGGAACGCGCAACCGGCGATGAAAAGAACCTCTATCCTGTTAAAACAAAAGAGGGAATCGAAGTTATGTCGGTAAATCTTCTGCTTGAAAATGAAACTGACCCGGTAGTATGGCGCGGACCTGTTATTGCAGGTGTGATCAAGCAGTTCTGGTCGGACGTTGTATGGGATGATGTTGATTTTATGTTTGTGGATATGCCTCCCGGAACGGGCGACGTTCCGCTGACAGTTTTCCAGTCGCTCCCCGTAAGCGGCATAGTTGTTGTAACAAGTCCTCAGGAGCTTGTTTCCATGATTGTTGAAAAGGCAGTCAAAATGGCGGAAATGATGAATATTCCCGTGCTTGGTCTGGTTGAGAATATGAGCTATTTTGAGTGTGATGAATGTCATAAAAAGCATTACATCTACGGCGAAAGTCATATTGAGGAAATTGCTGCAAGATATGGCATAACCAATATTGCAAAGCTTCCTATGAATGCAGATTTTGCAGCTCTCGGAGATAGGGGCGGCATTGAAGCCTTTGAAGGAAACTGGCTCGACGAATTTGCAGGTAAGCTTTTTAATTAAGAGGTGACGTAAATGACCCACGCAGAAAAAGCGCGCGACCTCTTTCTGGAAGGATACAGCTGTTCACAGTCGGTTATGCTGGCTTATTGCGACCTTACGGGCATTGATGAAAAAACAGCCGCTCTGCTTACATCGTCGTTTGGCGGCGGAATGGGCAGAATGAGAGAGGTTTGCGGGGCAGTGAGCGGTGTGTTTATGGCTGCGGGAATCCTTTTCGGATATTCCGACCCGAAGGCGACAGATAAAAAAGCGGAGCATTACGCCCGTGTTCAGGAGTTGGCAAAACGTTTCAAGGAGCGCAATACTTCTATAATTTGCCGCGATATTCTCGGAAAGATAGCCGAGGATAAGAGCTTTATCCCGCAGGAACGAACTGAGAAGTATTATTCTTCACGCCCATGTGCAAAAATGGTGTACGACGCAGCTGAAATTCTTGAGCAGTACATTGAGGAACACGACCATGAGAATGCTGTTTGAAATTGACAAGAAGGACTACAACCCCGACGGAACCGTAGGAACACGTCCGTCCGTTCGCGGAATTATCGTAAAAAACGGTAAAATTGCGCTTATTCACAGCTTGAAGTACGATTATTACAAGTTTCCCGGCGGCGGCGCAGAGCCAGGCGAGGATAGAATTGAAACGCTTGTTCGTGAGGTTCGCGAGGAATCTGGACTTACCGTAAAAACGGAAAGCGTGCGTGAATATGGAATGGTTTGCCGAAAGCAAAAGGGTGACCGTGAGGACATATTTATGCAGGATAATTATTACTATCTTTGTGAAACGGAAAGTGACGTTATGTCGCAGGAGCTTGATGATTACGAGGCTGACGAGCGTTTTACACTTGAATTTGTCACGGCAGCTCACGCGATAAACGTAAACAAAAACTGTTCACATGGCGAAAAATCAGGAACAGCACGGTTTGAAGTAATGTTAGAACGAGATACAACCGTGCTTGAAAAGCTCATAATTGACGGAATAGTTGAATAATATAACACGCCCTGATTATCGTTCAGGGCGTGTTTGTTATCGTCTGTTCAGCCGTTCGGCTTCCTCATTTTTGTATTCGGCTACCTTTTTCGGAACTGCAAAAGGGCAAATGTCCTTGTAATTATCAAATTCATCTGCCGAATGGTCGCCGCCCGCAGGGATTAGTCCCGTACAGTCGCCCGATGAAGATGCACCGGTGTAATTTTCAAGAATTTCATTCTCCTCATCATGGCTTGTTTTTCTGCTTTTGTTCATATTCTCACCTCCGAATGAACGCTTTGGGTTTATTATGGCTGAAGGCTGAGAATTTATAATTGCATATTGACATTTATATGTTGATATATTATAATAAATATATCAAACTTAATGCGAGGAATATATGAACACTTTGTATCTGAAATACGCGGTTGAGGTTGAGCGGACGGGTTCGATTTCGCAAGCCGCCGAGAATCTTTTTATGGCGCAGCCAAACCTTAGCAAGGCAATCAAGGAGCTTGAAACCGACCTTGGGATAGAGATATTTGAACGTTCGTCACGCGGCGTTCGGCTCACTCCGAGCGGCGAGGAATTTTTAAAGTATGCTGAAAATGTCTTGGAACAGCTTGAAATGATGGAAAGGCTTTCAAAAAAGACCTTTTCCGACGACAGCGGATTTAGTCTTTGCATTCCGTACGGCTGCCTGTCGGATAAGCTGATTCGGCTGTTTAACAACGCACAAAGTTCTCTTGGTGCAGTGTTCAGTGAAGCGGGCACGGTTCAGACAATAGATAATGTTTCAGATGGCAGCTTCAAATTTGGTATAATCAGGTATAATACGGCTTTTGATGAGCTTTTCATCGGTTATATCAGTGAACGTAAGCTGGAATCGGTCAGGTGGAGAACAATTGACGGAGTTACGCTTTTCTCCGAAAAAAATGTGCCCTGCGCGCAGTCTACGAATGAGCTTTTTTGCGGTGATTGTTCACTTCCGGTTGAGAATATGAACAAAAAAATCAAAGCAAATAAAACGGTTGTATATGGCAGCGCTGTGTTTGAAATATTGTCACGCTGTCCGGAAATGTATATGCGTTGTGCGCCTGTATCAGCTGAAACGCTGACACGATTCGGGCTTGTTCAGCACGTCGGCACAGACGAAAAATATACCGAGCGGCTTGTTTATCGAAAGGGATATAAGCTGTCTAAAGCGGATAATAAGTATATTGAGCAGATGTACACATCGTTCGGAGAAATAGGAACAGCCCTATGAACAATCGCTCATAGGGCTGCAAAATAGTCAATCAGTCTTTTGACGGTTCAAGAACTGCGTAATTTTCATCCGAACGTTTATAAACAACGTTTACGTCGCCTGTTTCGGCATTCTTGAACATAAAGAACGTATGTCCGAGCATATTCATCTGGAGAATTGCCTCGTCAACACTCATCGGACGAAGTTCAAACTTCTTGCGGCGGATAACCGCGTAATCGGTTTGTTCATCTTCAGCCGCTTCAAATCTGCCTGTGAATGTATCGTCACGAAGCTGCTTTGCCAGCTTGGTTTTATTCTTGCGAATCTGACGGATAATCTTGTCAATGCAGGCGTCAAGTGCGTCGTTTTTATCCTCTGCTGACTGTTCTGCACGGAAAATCATTCCGTCGTAGGTAACGGTAAGTTCAAGAATGATACGGTTTTTTACCGTGCTTAAAGTGAGCTTCGCACCTGCATTGTCGCCAAAAAACTTGTCTAGCTTTGACGAAAGGCGTTCCTGAGCGTAATCGGTAAAGCTCTGATTGATTTGCATTTGTTTAGCTGTGATCTGCATTTTCATAGTTCATCATTCCTTTCCTTATAGGATTAAGTTTCCCCTAATCCTGATAGTTCCATTATACCACATCTTAGAAAAATATACAAGAGTTTTTTCTAAAAAAATACATATTTGTCACATATTGACAAAATTTTCTTAAAATCTTCACAAACAGATAAATTCTTTTTCAAACTCTATAAAAAATAAGTCTTATACTTGAAAAATGACGTTTTTTGTGGTATACTTATTGTATGTGCTGAGTTTTGGCGAAAGTGGGGGGCATAAATTGGCTTATACGGTAAGTGATGAGGAATTACAGGAGCAGCGATTTTTTATGCAGCGCGTCCGTGCTGTTACGCATACCTTTGAGCGTGAACCGCTGGCATATACCCATAGTTACGGGTGTCAGCAGAATGTTTCGGACGGTGAAAAAATAAATGGAATGCTGGCTCAGATGGGCTATGGCTTTACAGATAATCCCGACGAAGCGGATCTGGTTATATACAATACCTGCGCTGTCCGTGAAAATGCGGAAAACCGCGTTTTCGGAAATGTCGGTGCGCTCAAGCATTGCAAGGAGCGCAATCCTGATATGATAATCGCTGTTTGCGGCTGCATGGTTCAGCAGAAGCATATTGCGGAGCGTTTCAGGCAGAAGTATCCGTTTGTGGATATGGTTTTCGGAACCCATGTTCTTCATAGGTTTCCTGAATATTTGTATAGCGTATTTGAAAAAGGGAAAAGAATATTTTCTCTCTCTGAAGGCGATGGTGTAATCGCGGAAGGGCTTCCTGTCAAGCGCGACAGCAAAATCAAAGCAAGCGTTCCAATAATGTACGGCTGCAACAACTTCTGCACATACTGTATCGTTCCATTTGTACGCGGACGTGAACGTTCACGCGCGCCGGAGGAAATCATTTCGGAGGTAACCGGACTTGTCAATAGCGGTTATAAAGAAATTCTCCTTCTTGGTCAGAACGTAAATTCCTACGGTAAAGGAACCGACGTTGGCTTCGCGGAGCTTTTGCGACGACTGGATAATCTGGACGGCGAGTTTAAAATCAGCTTTATGACATCTCACCCGAAGGACTGTACTCACGAGCTGATTGACGTTATTGCGGACAGTAAGCATATTTCGTGGCATCTTCATCTGCCTGTTCAATGCGGAAGCGACCGTGTGCTGAAGCTGATGAACAGACATTACGATTCCGCGCATTACCGTGAGCTTGTCGATTATGCAAGAAAACGTATTCCGGATTTACAGCTTACAACGGATATTATCGTCGGATTTCCCGGGGAAACCTACGAGGACTTTACCCAGACTCTTGATTTAATGCGGGATATACGCTTTGACAGCGCATTTACTTTTATTTATAGCAAGCGTAACGGAACAAAAGCGGCTGAAATGGACGACCCAATTTCAGATGAGGAAAAAGGAAAATGGTTCCGCGAATTACTTGATGTTCAGGGGAAATCAGGCGAGGACGCATATAAGGCTTATGTCGGACGTACTCTCCGCGTTCTTTGCGAGGGCAGAGGACGGACGGACGAAATGCTTCTGACGGGTAAGTCAAGGCAGAATATAATAGTTGATTTTAACGGAAACGATTCGCTTATCGGGCAGTTCGTTGACGTAAAAATAACAAAAGCTCTCAATTGGGCGCTTTTGGGTGAAATAACGGTATAATAACCGAAAATGAAAGGAAAAATATTATGGACGCAATTCAGGCAGCCAGAGAATTAGGAAAAGCAATCCAGGCGGACAGCCGCTATAAGGATTACGAAGCAGCAAAACAGGCTAACGACAACGACGAGGCTTTACAGAAGCTTATCGGCGACTTTAACCTCAAGCGTCAGAATTTACAGTACGAAATGCAGAAGCCTGACGCCGAAAAGGACAGTGAGAAGATTCAGAAACTCAATAAGGAAATGCAGGACGCATACGGCGATGTTATGAAGAATGTTAATATGGCAAACTTTGTTATCGTTAAGAGCGCGCTTGATAATATGCTCGAAGAAATAAATATGATTATTTCTATGTGCTGCGAGGGCGAGGATCCCGATACCTGCCAGCCTTCACACGCTTGCAGCGGAAGCTGCTCAACCTGCGGCGGTTGTCACTGAGCGAAGCTCAATAACAGCTTGACGCGGCAGGTTTTGCCGTAAGTAGGAGTTGTAGTCAACAGGCGCGCGGAAGCTTGCTGCGGCAGGCTTCGACACGCGCCGCTTGGCTTTTTTGAAAGGAGTGAACGGAAATGTCCGAGAAAGACGAAAAGCTTTCGCCGATGTTAAAACAGTATCTTGA
This sequence comes from uncultured Ruminiclostridium sp., assembly GCA_964489095.1. Classification (GTDB taxonomy): domain Bacteria; phylum Bacillota; class Clostridia; order Oscillospirales; family Ruminococcaceae; genus Ruminiclostridium_E. The sequence goes on from CAZAXM010000027.1 coordinate 10,620, forward strand.
AATCCGCGAGGAATACAAGGGGTATATTATTTTTTTCAGACTCGGCGATTTTTATGAAATGTTTTTTGAAGACGCAGAAAATATTTCAAAGGAACTGGAGCTTACGCTTACCGCACGCGCAGGCGTGCCTATGTGCGGAGTTCCGTATCACGCCTGTGAGGTGTATTTGAAACGTCTTATAGATAAGGGCTATAAAATCGCTATCTGTGAACAGCTCGAAAATCCATCGCTTGCTAAGGGGTTGGTAAAACGCGATGTAATCCGTCTTGTTACTCCGGGTACGCTCTACGAGGACAGTATGCTTGACGAGGGACGCAATAACTACATATCATGCTTTTATGCAAAGGATAAAGCCTGTGGAATGGTTTTTGCGGATATTTCCACGGGCGAATTTCACATACTCGAAAAAAGTGGATCGCAGCTTTCGCGTGATATTGTAAGCGAACTTTCTCGTTATACGCCGTCGGAGTTGATTTTTAATGAAAAATTCATTGATTATAAAGGGGTTCACGAATTTGTTCAGCTTCGATTAACCTCGGCAACGGGCGAGCTGTTTGATGAAAGAAAATTTGACGTAGAAAACGTCCAAAAACTTAATGAACAATATTTTTCTAATTTAAAGGATATTTCCGTTTTGGCGCAGCTTCCGCTGGCTGCTAAAGCACTGTACGCTGTTTTTCGCTACATAAATGATACTCAAAAGGCGGAAATTCATCGCAGCGTCAAGCTTATCCCGCATTTTAATGACGATTATATGTCACTTTCGCTTACCACACGCCGCAATCTCGAATTGACTGAAACAATGCGAAATAAAGAGCGTAAAGGCTCGCTTATGTGGGTGCTTGATAAGACAAAAACGGCAATGGGCAGACGAAAGCTTAGACAGTTTATTGAACAGCCGCTTTTAAACCCTTCGATTATTCTCGAACGTCTTGACGCAGTTGAGAAGTTGGTGGGGGATATTATGCTGCTTGGCGATTTACGCGATTCTCTTGCGGGAATTTACGACCTTGAACGTCTTATAACAAGAGTTGTCTATAAGGCTGCAAGCCCGCGCGATGTTATGGCGCTGGGTTCGACCTGTGAAAAAATTCCTGAGCTTAAAGAGGTACTTTTAAGAGTTGATACGAGGCTGCTTAATAGATTAAATAACGATATTGATACGCTAGAGGATATAGCCGCGCTTGTAAGTAATGCAATTGCCGAAAATCCACCAGCGCTGACTAAAGACGGCGGATACATAAAAGATGGTTTTAACGAGGAGCTCGACCATTTACGACAAATTGCAAGCGGCGGTAAGGATATTCTCCGACAGATTGAGGAAAAGGAACGCGAGCAGACGGGAATTAAGAATCTGAAAGTCGGCTATAACCGCATTTTCGGTTATTATATTGAAGTTTCAAAGGGAAATATACCGCTTGTCCCCGAACATTATATACGTAAACAAACTCTTTCTACGGGGGAACGATATATAACGGATGAGCTGAAAAAAATTGAGAGCGAGATACTCGGCGCGAACGATAAAATTCTTGCGCTCGAAGCGGAGATTTTCTCAGAAGTAAGAGAGTTTATTTCATCAAAGCTCGATAAAGTTCAACTTACAGCCGAAGCGGTCGCATATATCGATGTGCTTCAAAGCTATGCGGAGGTTTCGCGTGAGAACAATTTCGCGCGTCCCGATATTTCACTTGAAAGTGTTATCGAGATAAAAGATGGTCGACATCCGGTTATCGAAAAAATGCGCGGGGAAAGTTCATTTACGCCTAATGACACAAGAATGGACTGTAAGGAAAATCGTCTGCTGATCATAACTGGACCTAATATGGCTGGTAAATCTACATTTATGCGGCAGGTAGCTATCATTACGCTTATGGCGCAGATCGGCTGTTTTGTTCCCGCAAAAGCGGCGCGTATAGGCGTTGTCGATAAGATTTTTACGCGTGTAGGTGCAAGTGATGATCTTTCGGCAGGGCAGTCAACATTTATGGTTGAAATGAACGAGGTTGCCGAGATACTGAAAAACGCAACGGGCAAAAGCCTTGTAATTCTTGATGAAATCGGTCGCGGCACATCAACCTTCGATGGTATTTCAATTGCGAAATCGGTCGCTGAGTATATAAATACAAAGATTGGATGTAAGACGCTGTTTGCTACGCATTATCACGAACTTATTTCGCTTGAAAAGGAGCAGAACGGTATCCGCAATTACAGCGTTGCTGTTATAAAGAAGGGCGACGACATAAAGTTCTTGCATAAAATTATCGAAGGCGGAACGGACAATAGCTACGGTATAGAAGTAGCGAAGCTTGCAGGGCTGCCGAGTAAAGTTATTGAAGCGTCAAAGCAGGCTCTGAAAAATATGGAGCTTGGTTCTAAAATTGACCTTGAAAACCAGCTGCGTACTGAAGAAAATGAACGTGAGGTTGATTTTTCAGCGATTGCGCGGAATAATGCAATACAGACGTTAAGAAATCTTGATCTTGATAATATGACTCCAAGAGAGGCTTTTGCGCAGCTTGAGGAATTGAAAAAAATGGTACTTTAAGGGGTAAACGGGTTGGCTAGAATAAATCTTCTGGACAAAAGCGTTTTCGAGCTCATTGCGGCGGGCGAGGTAATCGAACGTCCCGCTTCGGTTATAAAGGAGCTTGTCGAAAACTCAATAGACGCCGGCGCAAAGCACATCACCGTTGAAATCAAAAACGGCGGAAGCAGTTTTATGCGCGTTACAGACGACGGCTGCGGGATAGCGCACGCTGAAATTCCTACCGCGTTTCTTCGTCACGCAACAAGTAAGGTTAAATCAGCTGATGACCTCAATAAGATTTTTACACTTGGTTTCCGCGGCGAGGCACTTGCTTCCGTAGCTGCTGTTGCACGCGTCGAACTTCTCACAAAGGAAGAAAACGAAACGCTCGGAAGCAGCTTTAAAATAAGCGGCGGCGAGATTATTGAACATGAACGCACGGGCTGTCCCGACGGAACAACAATCGTAATACGCGACCTGTTTTATAATGTTCCCGCACGTCAGAAGTTTCTTAAAAAAGACGTGACCGAGGGAAATCAGGTTCAGGGGCTTGTGGATAGAATCGCGCTTGCACACCCAAACGTTTGCTTCAAATTTATCCGTGATAATAAGCTTGTACGAAGCACAGGCGGAAACGGGGACTATTATTCTGCGATTTACGCAGTTTTCGGAAGGCAGTTCGCTTCCTCACTGATTGCAGTTGATTATGAGTCGATGGGTATAAATGTAACGGGATATATTTCCTCTCCGCTTTTTACTCGTGCAAATCGTGCTATGCAGTACTTTTTTGTAAATGGGCGAAGCGTTCGTTCGCTTATCTGTATGACAGCACTGGAAGAGGGCTATCGTAACAGCATTATGACAGGAAAGTTTCCTGCCTGCGTACTTAATATTACGCTTGCTCCCTCATTGTTCGATGTAAATGTTAGTCCGTCAAAGACCGAGGTCAGGTTTGCGGAGGAAAAGAATGTTTTTGACGCAGTTCTTTTTGCGGTGCGTAACGGTATTCTAAACGCGGATAACCGTCGTGAAATTCGGCTTGAAAAACGTGAAATACCTGTTTCTGTCAGCAGGGAAAACCCTCAGAGAGTTATTCTTTCAAATGTTGAACAAGCTCTGGAACGAACCGAGCAGGAGTTAAGTCGACCTATTGAGGAGCGTCCGCCGATTGTCGAATCACCGGTTGCAGAAGAACGTATATATAAACTTGACAAGAAGCCGATTTATATGAATACTCCGATAAATCCGCTAAAATCGGCACGTCAGGATTCGGAATATGAACAACAGCGCATTTTTGAGAAGCCGAATCCCGTGTCGAATTACGAATTTCCTTTTCTTCGTGAAGTGCCTGCGGTTGTATCGGAAGAAGAGATACCACTTCCCGAAGAACCGCCGGAGGAGCCTGTTTTCAGATATCTTGGGAACACGGCTTTCGCTAAAAAAACGGAAACGCCGATAGAAGAGCCCCTTGTTCAACAAGAGCCTGAAATCACATACAAGACTGTTCAGCCATCTATCAGGGTTGTGGGCGAGCTTTTCGCAACATATATTGTATGCGAATGCGGAGATGAAATGGTGCTGATCGATAAGCACGCCGCCCATGAACGTATGCGCTTTGAACAGAAGAAAAAGGAGCTTATAACCGCTTCACAGCTGCTTGCGGAAAGCGAAATCGTTACCTTAACGCCTGAACAGTACAGCGCGCTTGAAGCAAACCCTGACATTCTGTCAGAGGTTGGGGTTGAAGTCATTTTAAGTAAAGGAACACGGGGTGAAATAACCGCAGCGCCTGCCGCTTTTTCGGGTGAAACGGCTATAAGCCCGACAGAACTGGTGCTTCGTGTTGCAGATTTGCTTGCAGCAGGAAACGAGAGCATAGTGGAGGAGATCTACGATGATCTGCTTCATAGCCGTGCCTGCAAATCGGCAGTTAAAGCGCACGATGTGAATACCATTGAAGAACTTCGGGTGATTGCCGAGGAGGTCTGGAGAAATGACAAGATTCGCTTTTGTCCGCACGGCAGACCTGTAATGGTAAAGCTTACAAAGTACGAAATTGAAAAATATTTCAGCCGAATTGTCTGAAAACGGAGAATGTTCACATTATGGATAAAATAGGAACACTTGTAATCTGCGGCGCGACAGCATCAGGAAAAACAAGGCTTGCAATTGATTTAGCCAAGCGGTTTGACGGTGAAATTGTATCTGCGGATTCAATGCAGATATATAAAGGTATGAATATAGCCAGCGCAAAACCTTCAAAGGAAGAACAGGCCGGTATTCCGCATCACATGATGGATTTTCTTGAACCCACAAGAGCCTTTTCGGTTGCCGATTACGTTGAAATGGCGCGTCCTATCATCGCTGACATTCACGCACGTGGAAAACTGCCGATTATTTGCGGCGGTACGGGCTTATATATCAACTCGCTTGTCGATAATATTGAATTTGACGATACAGGCTGTGATTACGCATTTCGTGAGGAAATGCGCGAAATTGCAAATCAGCAGGGTAATTTCGCACTGCTGGAACGCCTGAGAGAAATAGATCCGCAAAGCGCGGAAAGACTTCATGAGAATAATCTTTCGAGAATTATCCGTGCGCTTGAGGTTTATAAAATAAGCGGAAAAACAATGTCGCAGCTGCAAGCTGACAGCCGAAAGAATCCTTCACCGTACAACCCGTTCATAATTTCGTTAGAGTATGAACAGCGTGAGGATTTGTATGAACGTATCAACACGCGTGTGGATCTTATGCTTGAAGCCGGTTTGCTTGACGAGGCACGTGAGTTTTTCACGCATGATAATTATATCACCGCAGCGCAGGCGATAGGCTACAAGGAGATTAAGCCGTACCTTGACGGACTTGAGCCGCTTGAACAATGCGTGGAAAGACTCAAGCAGGAAACCCGAAAATACGCTAAACGTCAGCTTACATGGTTCAGAAAGGATACAAGGATACAGCGTATTTTGGTGACAAAAAACGTCAATTACGAAAAAATTTTAAAAAATGCAGAAAATTTGCTAAAAAAATCTAGCATTTTGTGAAAAAGTATGTTATAATAAATTCATTATAAGCAAAAGGTTTCATTTTGCGTAAAGAAAGGAATTATAAAAATGGCAAAAGATATGAATTTACAGGATGTTTTTCTTAATCAGGCGAGAAAGGAGCATATTCCTGTAACAATCTACATCACTAATGGTTTTCAGTTTAAGGGTATTGTAAAGGGTTTCGATAATTACACCGTAATCCTTGACTCTGATGGAAGACAGAATCTTATCTATAAGGGAGCTATCTCAACAATTACTCCTTTAAAGCCTATCTCCCTGCTTGACGCGTTTGAAAAGGACGATAAGTAATCGCGGTCTGATCAAGGGAGGCATTCATGGCTGAATCGGATAAGAAGCGCGCCCTTACGATAAGGATTATATGGTTTCTGATTGGCTTATTCTTCGTAATTATGATTGTGAGTCAGCTTATGATCCATTTTTATAATCCGATTAAAACGGAGGTTGCCGCGCTTTATTCTACGACTGATTATATCGGTTTTAAGGGAATTTACGCGCGGGACGAAAAGCTTGTTTCTTATAACGTAAGCGGTGTTCTGAATTATACCCACCCGGATGGATATAAGGTTGCGAAAAATTCTGTTATTGCCGAGGTTTATCGTAATCAGTCCGACCTTGCATGTCAACAGCAGATTGATGAGCTTATAGCAAGAAGGACGGTTCTTCAGGACGCACAGGCTCTCGTCGGTACAGACAGCTCACAGCTGGAATCTTTTTCAAACCAAATATATGATAAGCATTCCGAAATGATGCAGCATCTTTGTGACGGCGATTATAAATCAGCCTCTGCGCTGAAAAGCGATATGCTTAACTTAAGAAGTAAGAAGGAAATTGTTAAAGGCGCTGAAACATCATATTCCGAGAAGATTCAGGAAATCAATAATCAGATTTCATCTCTTAAAGCGCAAATTTCACGCGACCCATACGCGATTTCGATCGGGGAAACAGGATACTTTGTGAGCGTGGTTGATGGCTATGAGGATATTCTCAACAGCGAAACGGTTTTCGAGCTTACTAAGGAACAGATTGGACATATTCTTGCGACTGATAACGCCGACTCAAATCCGCCGGGCGTTATAGGCAAGCTGATTGATGGTTATAAGTGGTATATGATTGCCGTTCTTGATACTGTTCGTATGGGAACAGTTTTCGAGGGTGCGGAGGTTACTCTGCGCGTAGGTTATTCACAGCAGGATGTAAAGGCTTCGGTTGTCAGCTTGAAACGACAGGAGGACGGAAGCAGTATCTGTATTTTTGAATGCGATACTTTTTCGTCGGACTTCGTAGACGGCCGCGTTGTACAGGTTAAGCTGCTTATGGATAGCTATGAGGGTATAAGGATACCAACGAGTGCGATTCGTATTGTTGATAATAAAGCGGGCGTTTATATCAGGAATGGTATAAAAGTCGAATTTAAGCAGATTAAGCAGATGATTTCCGAGGAAGACTATACACTGGTCGAAAATACCAGCGATTTGGACGGATATATCTCCTTATATGATACAGTAATTGTGGAAGGAAAGGATTTGTATGACGGAAAAATTATCGGATAGTCGATTAAAAACCGTGACGGAAAATTATTACCGACTTTGTGAACAAATTGAAAATGCACGTATTAAAGCGGGAAGAAACGATAATATTCGTTTTATGGCTGTAACAAAAACAGTTGCTCCCGAAATTGTAAATCATGCAGTTTCACTTGGAATCGACCTGCTTGGCGAAAATCGTGTGCAGGAATATCTTGATAAGCGCGATAAGTATTCTTCATGCGAGGTTCATTTTATCGGCGGGCTCCAGACAAATAAGGTCAAATATATCATAGATAAGGTTTCCATGATTCATTCCGTGGACAGCATACGACTTGCGGAGGAAATAAGCAAGCGTGCTGTTTCAGCGGAACGGATAATGGATATTCTGTTGGAAGTAAATATAGGCGGTGAGGAAAGTAAGGGCGGTATTACGCCGGAACAGCTTTTCGAGCTTGCGGCGCAGGCGGGGGAGTTGCCGAATATACGGATAAGAGGTCTTATGACAATACCGCCGATCGATAAAAACGGAAGCTCTGAACGTTATTTTGAACAAATGCAAAGGCTTTATAATGATCTTTGCGGAAAATTTATGGGTAGTAAAGGCTTTTCAGTAGATACGCTTTCTATGGGAATGTCCGGAGATTTTTCTACTGCCATTAAATATGGGTCTACAATAGTAAGAATCGGAAGCTTACTATTCGGATACAGGAATTACTAATTTGGGAGGATTCAAACATGGGTTTTATGGATCAATTCAAAAAAATTACAGGTTATAACAACGGGGAGGAAGATTATGGCTCGGAAAGCGATTACACTGACGATTTACCGTCTACGGTAAGCTTTGATGACAGCTATTCCAGCCCTTCAAAATCGTCTATTAAGAGCAGTAAAATGCTTAGCATACCTGCAACAACACATTTGCAGGTTATTGTTGTTAAGCCTGAGAAGTACAGTGACGCTGCTGCTATTGCCGACCATTTTAAAAACAAGAAAACGGTTGTACTCAATCTTGACAACACCAATAAGGATGTTTCAAACCGTCTTATTGACTTTCTCGGTGGTGTTGCTTATGCCACAGACGGAGAACTGAAGCGGATTGCAAACACAACATATATTATAGTGCCTGTAAATGTTGATATATCGGGAGATATGATTGACGAACTTGGCAATAACGCTGATTTCATCTGATGAAGGAGCTATCAGTCAGGGAAGCTGTCCGGCTCAGAGTCAGTGACTTGCTTGCGGTTTCCGTAAAACGCTCTCGTGCAGGATATACAGCTTTTCTGAATGAGGTTGAGCAGCGTTACGCGCGTGAGCTTCTTGATGAGCGAGGAGTGTCATTCTGCTTTTGGGGCGGTGCAGACGAATGTGTTCGGAAAATGCTTTGTGTTTGTCCTGAAAACGGTACAGAGGACTTCCCGATTTATTCGCTTACATACTTGTTCCGAGCAGTTGATCAACTTACACACAGGGATTTTCTCGGCTCCTTTCTTTCACTTGGGATAGGCAGGGAGCAAATAGGTGAGATACTGACCGCCGAAGGATATGCGATAGTATTCTGCACTAAAACGGCTTATTCGCTTATTTCGGATTTGTCAAAGATTGGTAGGGCAGGAGTATCCGCTGAAAACGGAATCACTAAACCGATTCCAAGGCTTAATTTTTCTGAGCAGAGTATAGTTGTCGCTTCGCTTCGCGCAGACTGCATAGTAAGCGCAGTTTCAGGCTTGAGCCGTGAAAAATCGGCGGATTATATAAAATCGGGACGGTTTTCGCTTAATTATGAGGTATGTGAGAACGTTAGTAAGATGTTGTCACAAGGCGATGTTCTGACGCTAAGGGGATACGGAAAATTTGTTCTCACAGAGGAAATCGCAGAAACTAAAAAAGGACGATTAAGATTACAGCTAAAAAAATACAGTTAACAATGGAAAGGACGGATAAATATGGACGCAGCAGCAATCAGCGAAAAAAGATTTACCGAAGCTATGCGCGGCTATAAAAAAGAGGAAGTTGACGAATTTCTTAACGATGTGTCAATGGACGTTTCACAGCTTAATAAGGAAAAGGACGAGCTTGAAAAGAAGCTTGTTGTTCTTGCGGATAAGATCCGCGAATATCGCGAGGACGAGGATGCGCTTAAAGAAGCTCTTCTCGGCGCACAGAAGCAGGGAAATGCCGTAATCGCAAGCGCAAAGGAAAAATCAGCTGAAATGATTCAGGAAGCGCAGAATAAATGCGACGGTATGATAGCTGACGCGGAGGCTCTTGTTGCTGAAAAGCAGGCAGAGGCTGAAAAAATTATCGCAGACGCGCTTGCTGAAAAGAAGCGCATTGAGGATGAAGCTACTAAGAAAGCGAATGATATCCACACTGAGATGGAAATTCAGACGGAAATTGATAAGGAGGTTCTCGCAAGAACAAAGCGCGAGGCTGAGGATTTCAGAACCCGTCTTATCGTTGAATATACGAACCACATGGAATTTATAAAGAAGATTCCCGAACAGTGCGAAAACGAGTTTATAAAGGAAACTACTGTTGATCATAATACCGAAAAACTGCATGCGCTACTTGAACAGCAGAAGGCAAGTACAGCGGAGGAAATCGCTCCTGAAAAAGAAAACGATGATTCCGATATCAAGGTTGTAAACTCGTTTGCGGAAATCCCTGTTCAGGAGACTGAATCCGAGGAGATTGAGGAATCTGACGATAAGAGCGGTTTTTCCGTAGAGAACGCTTTCGGAATTGATTCCGAACAGGAAGAAGACGATACACCTGATTTTCTCAAGAATAAGGCAAAGGGAAACAACAGGTCTAAATATGAAAAACTTGAGTTTGGTAACAATTCAAACAACGGTAATAAAAAGAAGAAAAGATAACCTAAAGAAAGGACGCAACCTCAAATGGCACAAGATTATAACGAAACACTGAATCTGCCGCAGACCGATTATCCTATGAGAGGTAATCTGCCTGCAAGAGAACCAAAATGGCTTGAAGAATGGGAAAACGACCGTCTTTATTATGAGCTTCAGAAGAAGAACGAAGGTCTTCCTAAGTATATTCTTCACGATGGACCTCCTTATGCAAACGGCGATATTCATATGGGTACTGCGCTCAATAAGATCCTTAAGGATATTATTATCAAGTACAAGTCTATGTCCGGTTATCAGGCACCGTATGTTCCCGGCTGGGACTGCCATGGTCTTCCGATTGAGCTTAAAGCTTTAAAACAAATCGGTGCAGACAGCGGCGCTATTGACCCTGTTGAGCTTCGTAAGTGCTGCCGTGAGTTTGCACTTTCCTGCCTTGACGGTCAGAAGGCGCAGTTCAAGCGTCTTGGCGTATGGGGCGATTTCGACGACCCGTATCTTACTATCAAGCCTGAATTTGAAGCTAAACAGGTAGAAGTTTTCGGTAAAATGGCTCAGCGCGGACTTATGTACAAAGGCTTAAAGCCTGTTTACTGGTGCGCTGATTGTAACACAGCACTTGCCGAGGCTGAGATTGAGTACGAGGAAGATACATGTCATTCCATTTACGTTAAATTCAAGCTTACAGACGATAAGGGAAAGCTTGCCGGTACAGATGTTGACCCGTCGAGAGCGTATGCAGTTATCTGGACAACAACCACATGGACTCTGCCAGGAAACCTTGCTATCTGCCTTGGTCCTAACTACGAGTATACATTCGTAAAAATCGAGGACGAGAATAATAAGCACTGCGGTGATTACCTGCTTATGGCAGTTGAGCTTGTTCCCGTCGTAATGAAGGCAATCGGCGTAAATAACTATTCGACTCACGGAAGCTTTGTCGGCAAGGATTTTGAAATGATGGAAACTCAGCATCCGTTCCTTGACCGCAAGTCTATTATGATTGTCGGCGACCATGTTACGCTTGAAAGCGGTACCGGCTGCGTTCATACAGCTCCCGGATTTGGTCTTGAGGACTACGAGGTTTGCTGTAGCTACAAGGGACTTTTCAAAATTATCGTTCCTGTTGACAGCAAGGGTAAGCTTACAGAAGAGGCCGGCGAATTTGCAGGTCTTACAACAGATGACGCAAATAAAGCGATTGCACAGAAGCTGGAAGAGCTTAACGCTCTGCTTGCAATTGAAAAGATTGAGCACCAGTATCCTCATTGCTGGAGATGCCACAAGCCGATTATTTATCGTGCGACCGAGCAGTGGTTCTGTTCTGTTGAAAAGTTCGCCGATGAAGCAGTAAAGGCAATTGAAGAAGTTCAGTGGATTCCCGGTTGGGGCGAAGAGCGAATTAAGAATATGGTTCGCGACAGAAGCGACTGGTGTATTTCACGTCAGCGCCGTTGGGGTGTTCCGATTCCTGTATTATATTGTAAAAAGTGCGGAAAGTCGATTGTTACTCCCGAATCAATCAAGGCTATTTCTGACCTGTTCAGAAAAGAAAGCTCGGACGCTTGGTATTCTAAGGATCCTTCCGAATTTATCCCTGATACCATTAAGTGCGACTGCGGCTGCGGAGAATTTACAAAGGAAATGGATATTTTTGACGTTTGGTTTGATTCAGGCTGTACCCATGCAGCTGTTCTTGACGAACGTGATTACCTTGAATCTCCCGCAGACCTGTATCTCGAAGGCTGTGACCAGTATCGTGGTTGGTTCCAGAGCTCGCTTTTAACATCTGTTGCCTGCACAGGTCACGCACCTTATAAGGCGGTATGCACGCACGGTTGGATCGTTGACGGTAAGGGCGAGAAGATGTCCAAGTCTAAGGGCAATTATATCGTTCCCGAAGAAGTTATTAAGCAGTACGGCGCGGACGTTCTCCGTTTATGGGTAACATCTCTTGATTACCATAGCGATGTCCGTGTTTCACAGGATATTTTAAAGCAGCTTTCCGAAACCTACCGTAAAATCCGCAACACTGCGCGCTTTATGCTAGGTAACCTTTGCAACGGAAAGGGCTTCAATCCCGATACGGATATGGTTGAGCTTGACAAGCTGACTGAAATTGATAAGTGGGCAGTTTCTAAGTTCGACAGCCTTATTGAAAAGGTCAAGAAAGCATACGAAGATATGGACTATTATCATGCATATCACGCAATCAACAGCTTCTGCGTTGTTGATATGTCGAATTTCTATCTCGATATTATCAAGGACAGACTTTACTGCGAAGCAACAGACGGCGAGAACAGACGTGCTGCTCAGACTGCTATGTATATCATTCTCAGCGGACTTACACGTCTTATTGCTCCGATTATTACCTTCACAGCCGATGAAATCTGGAAGGAGCTTCCTAAGAAGAGCATTGACGACGCAAGAAACGTTGTGTTTAATCGTATGCCCGAAGCTACGGGAATTTCTGTTGATACAGCAAAGTGGGACAAGATCCACGCAATCCGTGATGACGTTCTTGCAGCACTTGAACAGAAGAGAAATGAGAAGGTTATCGGCAAATCGCTTGAAGCAAAGGTAATTCTTCATACCGCAGACGACCTTTCTGAAATTCTTCCCGTTTTAAGTATGGCATTTATCGTTTCGCAGGTTGAGCTTGCTGACGGTGAAGGCGAATTTAAGGGAAATGTTGAAGGACTTTCTGTAACAGTCGTAAAGGCGGAAGGTGAAAAGTGTGCGCGCTGCTGGACATATTCTGATACTGTCGGCAAAAATGCGGCACACCCTGATCTTTGTGAACGCTGCGCGAGAGTTCTTTCCGAATAATGTATGTAAGGTATCAGAGCGCAATTATCGGTTTATGCCTTGACTGACAATGTAATTGCGCGAGGTTAAAGCCATAATACCGCTTTTGCAGCTACTAAGGTTGGTATATTATGCAGCAGAGCCGTACATTTTTGTATGGCTCTACTGTGTATTTATGTGGAAATGGCGAAAGGAGCTATATGTCTAAGAAATGCAAACTGGTTAAACCTCTGTTCGCACTTTTTATAACGGCTGTAGTTGCCGCGATTGACCAGTTTATCAAATGGTTGGTGGAGTTGAATGTTAAGCCTTACGGTTCATTTCCAATTCTCAAAATCGGCGAAACAGAATGGATCAATTTCAGCTATTGTGAAAATACGGGAATGTCATTCAGTTTATTTAAGGGTAACGCGATTGTGCTGATAATTTTTCCGTGTATAATAATTCTTTTAGCTGAGTGGTACATTTTTTCAGGGCGCATAAAAACAAGAACGCAGATATATACACTTGCTGCCGCAATCGGCGGTGGTATAGGAAATCTGCTTGACCGATTTTTCAGAGGTTATGTAATTGATTTTATAGATTTGAGAATATTAAACTTTGCAATTTTTAATTTTGCAGATATTTGTATCGTTTGCTGTGGAATTGTTTTTGTGGTATTATATACTATTTACAATAGCAGGGAAGAAAATCAGAAAAACGTTCTAAAGGATAAAAAAGATGAACAATCTTGAAATCGAGTATGAACAGGGGTGTGAACGGCTTGACAAATTTCTTTGCGAACAAGATAAAGTTGAATTAACAAGAACTGCTGCCGCAAAGCTGATTGAAAATGGAAATTGCGCTGTAAATGGGAAAATTGTTCAAAAAAATTACAAGCTTCGCGTCGGCGATAAAATTTCACTGACAATTCCTCCACCTGAAGCTGTTAATATTCTTCCTGAAAATATTTCGCTTGAAATAGTATATGAAGATAATGACTTATTGGTTGTAAATAAGCCAAAAGGAATGGTTGTTCATCCGGCGGCGGGTCATTCTTCAGGAACACTTGTAAACGCTCTTATGTTCCATTGCGGCGACAGCCTTTCGGGAATTAACGGCGAGCTTCGTCCGGGAATTGTACATCGTATCGACAAGGACACGAGTGGTCTGCTGATTGTTGCAAAGAATGATCTGGCGCACAACGGACTTGCTGAGCAGATTCGAGTACATAGCTTTACGCGTGAATATGAGGCGGTCGTGATGGGGGCTGTAAAAGAGGATGGTACTGTAAACGCACCTATCGGCAGGCATAAAATCGATAGAAAGAAAATGTGCGTTACGAACGAGAA
>CAZAXM010000028.1:0-24671 GCA_964489095.1 uncultured Ruminiclostridium sp.
ATTCGTAATTTTGTTGTTTACCTTTTTGATTTTTTGTGGTACAATGTGTTTGGCTATTTTATTTTACAACTTTCCGACCCGTTTCCGTTCACCTTATGAACACACAGCCTTTATCGGGATCGTAAGCCTGATTACTTTACAGGAAAGAAACCATATTTCAGTATGAGGAAAAAACGGAGCCGGAAGAAAATCTCCCGGCTCGCCTGTCACTTTATTTTTTCCTGTAAAATATTTAAAAGCTCGCCGAAACGCTGGAAGTGAACAATTTCACGCTCGCGCAGGAATCTGATAACATTGCTGACGTCGGGGTCGTCGCACATACGTAGAATGTTGTCATAGGTTGCACGGGCTTTCTGTTCTGCCGCCATGTCCTCAGTCAAATCGGCAATCGGGTCGCCCTTTGACTGGAGATAGGCGGCTGAAAATGGGACTCCGGACGCGCTTGCGGGGTAGACGGCATTCGCGTGGTCAATATAGTAGTCGCCGACGCCGTACCTGTCGAAGCTTCGCGCACCCTCCCCCTTGTTGAGCTGGGTAACTATCGAGCCGATCATTTCGAGGTGTGAGAGTTCCTCGGTGCCTATATCCGTAAGCAGCGCGACCCCTCGCTTATCCGTCTGTGAAAAACGCTGGGAGAGGTAGCGCAGCGACGCGCCAAGTTCTCCGTCCGGTCCGCCATACGCCAAAATGAGATGAATTACGGCAGATAAAAAATCTCGATCGACTTTTCCGATTTATTGCACACCGCTTTCTCAACGATCAGTTTCAGCGCGAGGTTCTTCTCGCTTTCCCGGACCGAAGAACTGCACAAAAACTCCATAAGCGTTAATTCCCGCTCCTCGTCCGCCGTTTCCTTTTGGACGGATCGTTCCGCAGCCGCACTCAGCATCTTTTCGAGCCGCTCGATTTCCGCCTGTATTAAGCACTTGCTGCGCCGGTACTCCTCGGCACTGTCAATTTCGTTCAGGTACGCTTCTTTCGCGCGCTGAAGCTTCCTTTTTTCCTGCTCAAGCCGCGCGGAAATTATCCCGTTTTCGTCGCTTATATCGGCTTTTTTTTTTTTTTGACAAGCTTTACCGCTTCGTTTTTTATATCATCGAATATGGTCGAGAAGAACAGGGAAGCGGTTTGGTCAATTTTCACCGACTGCGATGTTTTACAGGTTCCGTGCGCATACCCGCAGCACTGCATATATCCGTTTGCGCTCTTTACAACCGTACTCCCGCACGACGCGCACCGCAAAACCCCCGATAGTGCATACGATCTCTCGGAGGAAGGACGGCGGTAGTAACAGTGTGCAGCTTTCTGCATTTTCATTCGCTTCTGAACGTTCCCCCATAGCTCGTCGCCGATAATCGGTTCGTGCGTGCCTTTTGTAATAATCGAATCGGGATTGTCAAAATTGCGCCTCGTCTTTCCTGTGGGCGTCCAGCGTATATACCCGTTATAAACAGGGTTCCTGAGCCAGTATTCGATCGTCCTGTTTTCTATCATATTTCCCTGCTTCGTCCGTATGCCTATGTCGTTAAGCCATTCCGCAAGCTTCCTTAGCGGCATTCCATCGGAGTATTTCGCGAAAACAGCCCTTATAACCTCAGCCTTTTCCAGTTCAGGCTCAAGCCGCTTATTTACAAGCTTATACCCGAACGGCGCGATCGAAAGCGCCTCCCCGCGCCGCGCTTTTTCCGTCATTCCCCGCTTGACCTCCTCTGCAAGGTTTATCGAGTAGTATTCGTCCATCGCCTCGATCATCGCTTCAAAAATAACCGACATCTTATCGTCCCCGACATTTTCGGAAATTGAAATAACATCGATCCCAAGCTGTTTTCGGAGCATTGATTTATAGACAATGCTGTCCTCGCGGTTCCGCGCAAAGCGTGAAAATTTCCATAGGAGAACAACATCAAACGGCTTCGGTTTAAGCTTCGCTGTTCCTATCATGCGCTGAAACTGTGGGCGCTTATCGGCTTTCCTTCCCGAAATGCCGTCCTGTTCAATAAAAATATACTTTTCCGGCAGCAGCATATCATTAGCCTTAGCATACCTGCGTATCGCGGTAAGCTGGCTGTCGGGCGAGTATTCGAGCTGGTCGTCAGTCGAAACCCTTATGTAACAAGCAGCTGTTTTCATAAAAAACCTCCGTTTATTTCATTTATAATAAGGTATATTTCGGGAAAAGCAAAAAAATTAAAATTTTTTGTAAAAATTTCAAAAAAAGTATTGACAAGACTCGAAACGTATGCTATAATAATACCTGTCGCTGAACGAAAGGCGACGATGTATATGGCGGCATAGCTCAGTTGGCTAGAGCACTTGGTTCATACCCAGGGTGTCGTTGGTTCGAATCCGACTGCCGCTACCATATATGGCCCGTTGGTCAAGCGGTTAAGACATCGCCCTTTCACGGCGGAATCATGGGTTCGATTCCCGTACGGGTCACCAAAACGTATGCGCCCCTGAACGGCTTTGCAAAGCCGTTCAGGGGCTTTTTCTGCACCGAGGTGCAGAAAAAGCCCGCAGCCAACAGGTAAAGTTAGTTAAATAATCAAGAAAGGAAGACAATTGGAATGGTTTTTTCGTCGCTTTTGTTTTTGGTTGTTTTTCTCCCGTTGACTGTTGTCGGGTATTATCTGATAAATCCTAAATTCAGAAATATACTTCTGCTGCTTGCATCGCTTATCTTCTATGCTTGGGGAGAACCGTCATTCATATTCCTTATGATGATCTCAATTCTCGTGAATTACGTCTTCGGGCTTCTCGCCGATAAATTTCGCGGTGATAAGATCCGGGGACGGCTGGCTATTGCGGGAATGGTCGTCTGGAACGTCGTTATTTTCTTCATATTCAAGTACCTCGATTTCGCGATCGAAAATATAAACGGGCTGTTCGGTCTTGATATTCCTCTTCAGCATATCGCTCTCCCGATAGGGATTTCATTCTTTACGTTTCAGGCTATGTCTTACGTCATCGACGTTTACCGCGGCGATGGGGAAGTGCAGAAAAACCCCTTGAACGTAGGTCTTTATCTTATGCTTTTTCCTCAGCTTATAGCCGGACCGATCGTAAGATATGAAACAGTTGCGAATGAAATAAAAAACAGGCGCGAAACCCTCGAAGATTATACGTCAGGTTTAAAGCGCTTCATTGTCGGACTTGCTAAAAAGGTTCTTCTTTCAAATATGGTAGGCGCGCTCGCTGACGCCGCCTTTGCTGCGCCGGATGAAAACAGCGTACTTATGTCGTGGCTCGGAGCGATCGCATACGCATTCCAGATCTATTACGATTTTTCGGGATATTCGGATATGGCGATCGGTCTTGGAAAAATGTTCGGATTCCATTTTGACGAAAACTTTAACGATCCGTATTGTGCAGATTCGGTATCGGACTTCTGGAGAAGATGGCATATTTCCCTCGGAACATGGTTCAGGGATTATGTGTATATCCCGCTCGGCGGCTCACGTGTAAAGACTAAGGGAAGGCTTGTGTTCAACCTCTTTGTCGTCTGGATGCTTACGGGCGTCTGGCACGGCGCAAGCTGGAATTTCGTCCTCTGGGGATTTATGTATTTCGTGCTTCTTACGTTTGAAAAGCTTACGGGAATCGTTAAAAAGTTAAAGCATATGTGGCAGCGCGTACTTTACCGCATATTTACGCTCCTCTGCGTATTGTTCGGCTGGGTATTTTTCCGCGCTCCCGATTTGAGCGACGGTGTGGATTATGTCGTTTCAATGTTCGGCGGGTATGGGAATGGAGTTATTACAAACGCCGACGCCATTAAACTTTCGTCCTATATCGTGGTACTCGCGCTCGGAACGTTTTTCTGTATCCCGTGGTTCAGGAATATTCATATAAGCGAAAAACTCGGCGCAAAAAGCCGCGTTGCTGTTGAGTGCTTAGGGAATGCCATGCTGTTGTGCCTGTTCGTTGTTTCAATAGCATTTATCGCCGGCAGCAATTATAACCCGTTTATCTACTTTAACTTCTGAGGTGCGAAATGAGAAAATCAAAAGTAATTGATATAGTTTTTATACTGCTGTCAGCAGCCGTGCTGGCGCTTATGATTGTCTTTTTTAACACAGAAGAGGGAAAGGTTTCGGAAACGGAAGCGCGTAAGCTCGCGGGAAAGCCGATCTCTCCGTTTTATACTGCGGAATTTCGCACCGAGACTGAAAACTATATAAATGATAACATAGGTCTTAGAGGCGGTCTTTTAAAATTAAGAGCGATGCTCTCGCTTAATCTTTACGGAACATCTACCGAATCGCTTTCACAGGGTAAGGTTGTTGAGGGAAAAAACGGATTCTATTTTTGTACTCTCGACCATAACCTCGAAATAACAACCGGCGGTTACCCGATGACAGATGAAATACTAAAAAATATTGCGAAAACACAGCAGACTATAAGCGACCATTATAAGGTCAAAGGAATAGATTATGTTCTGGTTCTGACTCCGAGTAAGGTCAGTGTTTACCCCGAATATCTTAACGGCGACTATACCGTTGGAACAACTGTTATAGATATAGTGTATGACTATTTAAAGGAACATACCGACGTAAAGGTTGTAAACGCTAAGAATAACGTTATCGCACATAAAGACGAAGGTATGCTTTTCTGGAAGACAGATACGCATTTTACTCAGCTCGGCGCTTATTACGAGTATGAGGCGATTGCGAATGTTCTCGAAAGCGAAAATATATGCGATATAAGAAAATTTGATATAAGTACAGACGGTACCCAGGACGTAAGCGGCGAATTTTCGAGAATGCTCGGCGTTGACGGAATACTCGGAACCGAAATTGCTGAAACGGTAACATGGGAGAATACGTCTGAACTTATAAAGAACGGAGAATATCAGGAGAAGCTGTACGATATATCCATCAAAAACGGTATGAACTCGAAATACACGGTGGATATATACAGAAACAGCAGCGTTGACGCACCGCGCTTACTCATTTACGGCGATTCGCAGTTTATGAAGGCGCGGCAGATTCCTGAACTTCTGTCCGAAAGCTTCTCGGAGGTTGTTATGACTCGCCTGCGCTATTTCTCTGATGAGCTTGAAGGCGAGGCGAAGCCTGACGTTGTAGTATTCACAATGGTTGAGCGTTACCTTGAAACACTTCCGAACTACTGCCCGTTCGCTGTGCCTGCCGATGAGGTTTCCGCACCCGAAATGTCCGCAGAAACCGACGAAATGACGTTATATATCGACACCTGCAACAAGGCAAAGCCCGAAAGCCGCAGCGCTTTAAAAATACGCGCGGATTCGTCAGCCGTCAGCATAGAGGGCTGGGCAGCCGACGAAAGCCGAACTGCCATTTTAGACAAGCTCTACGCCTGCGTTGACGGCAGGTATTACGAGGCGAAATACGGAAATGCGCGCACCAGCGTGGCGAATTATTATAACAGCGATTCAATGTTAAATTCGGGATTTAAAATAACTCTGAACATTGATTCGTTTAAAACAAGCGAAGGTGCTTACGCCGACGAGATCAGCTTTATCGGCGTTATGCCTGACGGAACCTGCACAAATCCGGTTTTGTTCAGCGTTGATATTTCGTAAATTGTGTATAATAACCGTCTGTTTATGATAACAGGCGGTTTTTTTGTCGCATTTGCCCTTGACGTAAGGCTTTTTTATGGTATTATTTTAGTATTATGGCAACACTGCGCCGCAATAACACGGCAAGTGAACAAAAGAAAGGAATAAAGATTTTATCAATTTTAGCGGCAGCCGCTATGATCATCAGCGCGGCAGGCTGCTCAGGTTCCGACAAGAAGGACTGGGAGTACATAAGCGATAAGGGCGAGCTTGTTATCGGTATCACCCTCTACGAGCCCATGAACTATTACGATTCAAACAATGTTCTCACCGGATTCGACACCGAATTTGCTCAGCAGGTTTGCGAAAAGCTCGGCGTTACGCCTAAGTTTCAGGTTATCGAATGGGAACAGAAAGAATCCGAACTTAAATCCAGAACTATCGACTGCATCTGGAACGGTCTTACAGTAACAGAAGAACGTAAGGATAATATGGCTTTCTCCGATCCTTATGTTGATAACAGACAGGTTCTCATCATCAAGAAGGACAACGCTGAAAAGTACGCGCAGGAGTCCGACCTTGCAAATATCAAGGTCGCTGCGGAGAGCGGTTCTGCGGGTCAGTCTGCAATTGAAGAAAACGCAACCCTCAGCACCGACGATTTTATCGGCTGCTCCGCTCAGAAGGATGTTCTTATGGAGGTCAAGGCGGGTACGGTTGACGCAGGCGTTATTGACTACGTTATGGCTACCGCTTCTATAAAGGACGATACCGACTATTCCGACCTTATGATCGTTGACGCAGTTGAACTTGCTCCTGAACAGTACGCGATCGGACTGCGCCTTGAGGACACCGAAACGCTTGCAAAGATAAACGAGGCTGTAAAGCAGCTCGCAGACGAGGGTAAGTTTCAGACGCTCGCGGAGCAGTACGGACTCTCCGACGTTCTCGCATATTGATCGGAGGATAGGGAACGTCATTTCTTGAAGTAAAACTCCAGCTTCTCGACGGCTTCTGGAAAACGCTCTATATCTTCGGAATCACGCTTGTACTGTCGCTTCCGCTCGGTCTTGTAATCACCTTTGGCTCAATGTCGAAATTCACGCCCCTGCGCTGGCTTTCAAGAACCTTTGTGTGGATAATCCGCGGAACGGCGCTGATGCTCCGGATAATTCTCGTTTTCTACGGACCGGGACTTTTGTTTGAATGGAAGCCGCTTGAACGCGAGGTCGCCGTAATAATCGCATTCGTCATAAACTACGCCTGCTACTTCTCCGAGATTTACCGCGGAGGTATCGAAAGTATTCAGCAGGGTCAGTACGAGGCGGGTCAGGTTCTCGGTATGACAAAAACGCAGGTGTTCTTCAAGGTCATTCTGTTCCAGGTTATTAAGCGCATTATTCCGCCTATCGGAAATGAGATCATCACCCTTGTAAAGGACACCTCGCTTGCCCGCGTGATCGCGGTTACCGAGCTAGTCAAGGCGGCGCAGGACATCGTTGGCCTTAAAGCAATCATCTGGCTGATTTTCTACGTCGGCGTGTTTTATCTGATTTTCTGCGGACTGCTTACGATACTGTTCCGATTTATCGAGAAGAAGCTGAACTATTATAAAGGCTAAACGGAAAGGACAGGCAAAAATGGCTATACTTGAAGTTGAAAACCTGCATAAATACTTCGGGAAAACTGAGGTTTTAAAGGGTATTGATTTTCAGATGGAAAAAGGAACCGTCCTTTCCATAATCGGCTCTTCGGGAAGCGGAAAAACAACGCTGCTGCGGTGCTTGAACTTTCTCGAAACAGCTGACAAGGGCAGAATACTCGTAAACGGCGAGCCGATTTTCGATTCGGACGACCCTAAAAAGTCGAATGAAAAAACGCTCCGCAGAAACAGGCTGCACTTCGGGCTGGTTTTCCAGTCGTTCAATCTCTTCCCACAGTACACGATCCGCCGCAATCTCACCCTTGCTGCCGAGCTTCTTGAAAAGGAAAAGGGCGTTACCGATAAGGCTGAGATGCATGAAAGGCTTAATAGGAAGGCTGAGGAGCTGCTCCGACAGGTTGGATTAGCCGACCGCGCCGAGGCGTATCCCTGCGAGCTTTCGGGTGGACAGCAGCAGCGCGTCGCAATTGCACGTGCGCTTATGCTTAACCCCGACATTCTCTGCTTTGATGAGCCGACAAGCGCGCTCGACCCCGAACTTACGGGCGAGGTGCTTCGCGTAATAAAAGAGCTGAAATCTACCGACAGCACAATGATAATCGTAACGCACGAGATGAATTTCGCGAAAAACGTTTCGGACGTGGTTATGTTTATCGCGGACGGAATGATTGAAGAAATGGGAACGCCGGAAGATATTTTCGACAATCCGATAAGCCCGAAGCTGAAGAACTTTCTGGCAAATTCGCTGGAGCTGAATATCTGACTGAAAATGAAACACTCCCGCTTGCGGTTAATGCCGAAGCGGGAGTGTTTTTATGCTTTAAGGCGCTTTTTCGCCGCCTCAACGCTTTCGCCGTCCCGTGTAAGGAACTTGCCAACGAATGCGTTTTCAACTCGTTCGTAGGAGCTTACAGCCCCATTTTCAACCTTCTTGTAGCACGAAACTGCTGCCTTTTCGATTTTTTTGTATGTTCCGACAACGCCGCGCCCGATTTTTTTGTTCAGCTGTACAAAAGAGTTGCTCATCGTCTTACCGCTCCTCTCTTACAAGCTTCTCGCTGAGCGCAAGAATACTGTCCGAATATTTTTTCATTCCCGAAGAAAGAATCGCCTTGTAAATCGGGTAATTGACAATTGCCATAAGCATACCGATTATGCCGACCACGATTCCCGCCGTCATAGGTTCGGAAACTCCAACCGTCGCGCCGATGTCGGTCATAACAAGGCTCATTCCCGCACCCATAACAATTGCGCCGATACTGCCGAAAACCCAGCCGAATATGCGCGCGGGGCGCTTTGCCTTTACGTCAAGCTCGCGGAGCTTTTCAAGTTCTCCCTGTGCTGCGTCCTTTTCCATGTACTGTGCGCGGATTTTCTGTGCGATAAAGCTAGCGTCATTTCTGTTCATAATTAGTCCTCCTTGCGGTGTTTTGTTTTATCTTATGTCTTTATTTTACCGCGGAGGTGTTTTTAAAATGTTCAGAGAATGTTTACGAAATGTTAAGATTTTGGTTTCGTTCGCCTGCGCACTAACCGCGCGGCGATGGCTTGATCCTGTTTATGATTATTTGTGCAGCCGTTCCCGTGAAAAGCCCCGCTATGCTGCCCGAAAAAATCAGCGGCGGAAGATATACTAAAACTGAAAATGTCCGCATGACCCAGATCGCCGCGATGATCTGTCCGAAATTGTGGAGAACCGCGCCGATAATGCTGCAAAGCCAGATTTGTTTTTTACTTAACAGTTTGCTTAGCGGCAGCATTCCCGCAAGGCAGAGCAGACTCCCGCAAAGGCTGAATAAAAGCGAAACGGCGTTCCCGCTGAAAAGCGCACCGAGTATGAGCCGCGCCAGCACGAGCAGAAGCACCTCACGCCCCCGATAGCTGAATACAGCGTAAACCGTTACGACATTCGCAAGCCCAAGCTTGATTCCCGGAATCGGAACAGGGTTCGGAATTTGCTGTTCAATTACAAATAGTATCAGCGCGAGAGCGGTCAGTAATCCGAGCCGCGCTGTTTTTTTCACGTCCATATCCTCACCCCGCCGCCGCGTCGTTTTCGCCGCCGACAAATTCGATGATAAGCCTGTGCGGAAGGCATACGATCGGCATACCACCGCCCAGCCTGCCCATTTTCACACACGTCTGGTCGGGGCAGTCCGCTTCTGAAACAAAAATCGTCCCATCCTCAATTTTAATGACATTTTTCCCGCTTGAAGAGCTTACCTCAATCGTTTCGTCATTCGCCGTTGAAAGGTCTATCCTCGCAATAATTTCTCTCTCGCTCGTTATCTGCACGATTTTTCCCGTCGGGCGCGTAAAGAGCCATACCGTAGCTGCCGCCGCCATAATGAAAACCGCAGCGCAGATTATAAAAACAGTCCGTACAGCCCTTTTTTCTCTATTTTTCAATTCGGATAACCTCCGTATCGGCATATTTTTCGCTGAGCGTGAATTTGTCGGCAAGCGTTTCCGTAATAATCAGTTCACCTGTTTCTGTAACAATAAGCATTTCAAAATCGTCGCTTCTGCGCCAGAAGTCAGCCGCCGCTTCCTTACCCATTATAAAAAGCGCCGTTGAAAGCATATCCGCGCGCGTGCCGCTTTCTGTGACAACCGTAACCGACGCGATGCCGCTTTCAGCCGGGCAGCCCGTCCGCGGGTCGATTATATGACAGCGGCGTCGTCCGTTTTCGTCAATGAAATAACGCTGATAGCTGCCCGATGTTACCGCCGCGCAGTCAGAAATGAGAATTGTTCCAAGGCTTTCCGAGGACGACGACGGGTCGGCAACTCCGATTTTCCATTCCGTTCCGTCTTTTTTCACGCCGATAGCCTGAATATTTCCGCCGAGGTCGAGAAGTGCAGAGGAAACGCCGTTTTCTTTTAGTATTTCGGTCAGCTTGTCCGCCGCGAATCCTTTAGCGCAGGCTCCGAAGTCGATTTCTACGTTGTCAGGCAGCCGCGCGCTTTTGCCGTCAAGTGTAATTCGGCTGTATCCTACGTTTTCCAACAGCTCTGAAATACGCTCAGCCGTCGGAACAGTATAATCTCCGCTTATAAACCCCCATTCCTTGACGAGAGGGTAAACTGTCGGGTCATAAATTCCGTCTGTTTCACAGCAGAAGCCGAGAACCTTTCTGAGCAGCTCGCTTGTTTCATCTGAAACAGTGACCGTATCTGACGACGCGTTGAGAAGCGCTGTATCACTTCCGCTTTTCTGCGCCGAGAGAAGTTTTTCGAGCGAATGAACATATTCCTCGCATAAGCCTGCGGCTTTTTCGTTGTCGTAAACGGTCAGGTTCATAATCGTATCCATTGCAAAAAAAGTACGTGCGTCAGGCGCGGCGGGCGAACAGCCGCAAAGCAGAACGCATATCATAAAAAGAGCCGTAAGCCGCAGAAATCTCATTTCCTTCCCTCCGTAAATTCGTCAAGAAAACTATGTAATCCGCATTCGTCCCTGTATGAAAAAAGGTTTTTTATATTGACGTTCTGTGCGCTTCGGAAAATGTTTTTTTCAATTTGCGGGTTAATGGCTTTAAGCTGCTTGATAAGCTGTTTTATTTCTGCGCGCTTAGTTTCGGACTGCTCGCGTGTGGCGCGGCAGGCGCACCGCAGAAAGCTTAACCCGTTCATCTCGCACCACTGTACAATATCAGCCTCGCGTATGTAATAAAGCGGTCGGATAAGCTCCATTTCCGCGAATCCGTCGCTTTTCCTTCGCGGAAGCATCGTCTGCATCTGTCCGCCGTAAATCATACCCATGAGCGTTGTTTCGATCACATCGTCGAAATGGTGTCCAAGCGCGATTTTGTTGCAGCCCAGCGCCTGTGCGTGCATGTAAAGCTGCGTTCTTCGCATTGTCGCGCATAGAAAACAGGGGTTTTTCTTCTCGTTTTCGATTTTACTGAACACTTCGGTTTCAAATATCTCAAGCGGTACTTCGAGCGCGTCAGCATTTTCAAGAAGTTTTATGACATTTTCTTTGCTGTATCCGGGATTCATAGCGAGGAAAACCGCGTCGAAAGCTGTTTTGCTGTATTTCTGATGATCCTGTATAAGCTTCGCAAGCAGCATTGAATCCTTACCGCCCGAAACGCAGACCGCAAGCTTGTCGCCGTCTTTAATAAGTCCGAACTCCTTGACGGCATTGTGGAATGGTTTAAGGATTGTACGGCTAAAGCTTGTGTGCAGGCTTTTTTCCGCGTCTGTTTGTTCCATATAAAATCGCCCCTTTATTGTTACGCTGCCTTTATTATACCACCTTTAGGGTGATTTGTCTACCGTTCAGCGTTTTTTCATTCCTCGGAAAATCCTGCCAATCTGCCTTGTTTGTAATTCCTGCACAAAAACGGTTAGCCGAACCTAACTGCCGCTTGATAATTCATACAAACTTCGATAACATTCGTTTTTTTCGCTTGACTTTTAGAGTCGGTTGGTGTATATTATATAAGGGTTAGCGAATACTAACCCTTAAAAAACGCATACGAGTTAGCTAAGCCTAACGAGTAGCAGGAGGGATATATGATGCCGCTTACGCTAGCAGGTACGGGTGAACCGTGCGTGATAAAAAAGGTCGGCGGGAATGCCGAAACAAAAAAGTTTCTGGAAAGTCTGGGGTTTGTTCCGGGCGGGATCGTTACCGTGATGAATGAAATGGGCGGCAACGTTATTGTGAATGTAAAGGAATCAAGAATCGCCGTTTCAAAAGAAATGGCTTCAAAAATCGTTGTGTAAGGAGGATTTATTATGACGCTAAAGGAAGCAAAGGTCGGTCAGACCGTAACCGTTGCAAAGCTCAGCGGGGAGGGCGCAGTAAAGCGCCGTATAATGGATATGGGTATTACTAAGGGTGCAGAAATCTATATCCGTAAGGTTGCGCCGCTCGGCGACCCCATCGAAGTAACTGTTCGCGGTTATGAGCTTTCGCTCAGAAAAGCTGACGCAGAAATGGTCGAGGTACGCTAATATTTTTGAATCGAGGTTAGCTATATCTAACTTTATGAAAGGACGAAATGTAAAATGGCAATCAGAATTGCACTAGCAGGTAACCCGAATACGGGTAAAACGACCCTGTTCAATGCGCTGACAGGCTCAAATCAGTTTGTCGGCAACTGGCCGGGCGTTACAGTTGAAAAAAAGGAAGGAAAGCTTAAGGGTCACAGTGATGTTACGATAACCGACCTTCCCGGTATTTACTCACTTTCCCCCTATACGCTGGAGGAAGTTGTAGCGAGAAACTATCTCGTTGGCGAGCGTCCCGACGCGATCTTGAACATTATCGACGGTACAAACCTTGAGAGAAACCTTTACCTGACAACCCAGCTCGTAGAACTCGGAATCCCCGTAGTCTGCGCGGTTAATATGATGGATATTGTCAAGAAAAACGGTGATAAGATCGACACGATGCAGCTTGCTGAGGGGCTTGGCTGCGTTGTAACCGAAATATCCGCGCTTAAGGGGACGGGCATAACCGAGGCTGCCGAAAAGGCGGTGCGTGCGGCGGAAGCGAAGGAAAGCGTTGTTCCGCGCCACAGCTTTTCGGGAAGCGTAGAGCATGCGATCGCTCATATCGAGGAAGCTTTTCTTCACGATATTCCCGAATCTCAGCAGCGTTGGTATGCAATAAAGATTTTTGAGCGCGATGAAAAGGTTCTTGAAGCTCTCAAAATCGACAAGTCCACCATGGCTCACATTGAAAGCGATATTGCAGCGTGTGAAAAGGAAATGGACGACGACAGCGAAAGCATTATCACAAATGAACGCTATATCTACATAGGCGGCGTTGTCAAAAACTGCCTTAAAAAGAAAAACAGGGGAGCTGCAACTACGTCCGACAAAATCGACCGTATCGTTACAAACCGTTTCCTCGGACTGCCGATTTTTGCGGTAATTATGTTCCTTGTTTATTACATTTCGATGGTAACTGTCGGAACGGCTGCTACCGACTGGGCGAACGATGGACTTTTCGGCGACGGCTGGCATTTGTTCGGAATAGGTACATCCGAGTATGAAGAAGCGGCAGAAGAATACGGCGATACAGATGTTATTTTTGAAACAGCTGCCGAGCAGTTCGGCACAGAGGACGCTGAGGAGCTTAAATCGCTTATTCCCTCAGATGTTTCCATGGAATATGTTCTTGAAGATGAAGAAACGCTCGAACGGACGACTGAAACTGCTGGTTTTGAAGCGATTTCCTCTGCGATTGAGCTTTATGGAAACGAGCCTGACCCGTCGGAATACGGCGTGTGGGTTCCGGGTATTCCCGTGCTTGTTGAAAGCGGGCTTGACGCTCTGAATTGTGCAGACTGGCTCAAGGGGGTTGTCCTTGACGGTATTGTAGCGGGCGTAGGCGCAGTTCTCGGATTTGTACCCCAGATGCTGGTTCTCTTCCTCCTGCTTGCATTCCTTGAAGCTTGCGGATATATGGCGCGTATCGCGTTTGTTCTCGACAGAATATTCCGCAAATTCGGTCTTTCGGGTAAATCCTTTATTCCTATGCTTGTCGGAACAGGCTGCGGTATCCCCGGTATTATGGCAAGCAGAACGATTGAAAACGAACGCGACCGCAGAATGACGATTATGACAACGACATTTATCCCCTGCGGTGCAAAGGTTCCTTTTATAGCGATGATTGCGGGCGCGATTTTCGGCGGCTCTCCGTGGGTTTCCACAAGCGCATACTTTATCGGTATGGCGGCGATTGTTGTTTCGGGTATTATGCTCAAAAAGACAAAAATGTTTGCAGGCGACCCTGCTCCGTTCGTTATGGAGCTTCCCGCATACCACCTGCCGACTGTTTCAAATGTTCTCCGTTCAATGTGGGAACGCGGCTGGTCGTTTATCAAAAAGGCTGGTACAATTATTCTCCTTTCGACAGTTCTCGTTTGGTTCACAACATACTTTGGCTTCACAGCGGACGGCTTCAGAATGCTTTCCGAAGAAGAGCTTGATATGTCGATACTTGCTTCTATCGGAAACGCTATCGCGTGGATCTTCGCACCTCTCGGCTGGGGTACCTGGGAAGCTGCTGTCGCTTCGATCACGGGACTTGTTGCTAAGGAAAACATTGTTGGTACAATGGGCATTCTCTACGGCGCGGAAGGAAACGTCTATGCAACTCTCGCAAGCGTATTCACATCGGTAAGCGGCTATTCATTCCTCGTATTCAACCTCCTCTGCGCGCCCTGCTTTGCAGCGATCGGTGCGATCCGCCGTGAAATGAACAGCGCGAAGTGGACATGGTTTGCGATTGGTTACCAGTGCGGCTTTGCTTACGCAATTGCGCTTATGATCAATCAGTTCGGCGGACTTTTCACAGGTAACGTAAACGTGATTGGACTTATCTTTGCGGTTCTTGTTCTTGCAGCGATGATTTATATGCTTGTAAGACCTTATAAGGAAGCTACTAAGCTTACTAAGGACGTTAAGATTAAGTAAGGAGTTTTTATGGGTACACTTATCGTAGGCTTGGTCGTCGCGGCTGTTCTGGCTGCGGCTGCCGTAAAGCTGATAAAGGATAAACGTAATGGCAAGTTCGGCTGCGGGTGCGGCTGTAAAAACTGCGTCATGGCGGGAAAGTGCCACAACGTGAGAAAATGATGATTCATAAGGGAATGCGCGGCGCCCATTAAAGACCGCGGTAATACAGCAATGCCTCGCAGAAATGCGGGGCATTGTTGTTTATAAAGGGTCAAAAAAAGGGCTGCTGCACGTCGCAGCAACCCGATGTTCTTGTTTTATCTTACAGTGCTTCCGTTAGGGATATCGCTGTCGAGGAACACAACGCGAACCTCTTCGCCCGCGTCGCAGGCAAGCAGCATTCCCTCGCTCATTTCTCCGCAGAGCTTTGCGGGCGCAAGATTTGCTACAAAAATGATCTTCTTTCCGATAAGCTCTTCAGGCTTGTAGTAAGCGGCAATTCCTGAAACGATCTGACGACCGTTTCTTCCGTCGTCGATCTGTATTTTCAGCAGCTTCTTCGCCTTCGGCATCTTTTCGCACGCCGTAATTTCGCCCGTTCTGAGCTTTATTTCAGCAAACTTGTCAATGGTGACGATGTTTGCTTTGTCCAGATCCTCGTCCTCACGGATTGTCTTTTCAGGCGCAAGCAGGGAATTAAGCTCCTCGATTTCCTTTTCCATATCAATTCTCGGGAAAAGCACCTCGCCCTTATGAACAGTAACATTTTCGGGAAGAACACCGAAAATATCAGCCTTTTCATAGGTCGTCATACTTTCGTCCGCGCCTATCTGTTCCCAGATTTTCGGCATTACAACCGGCATAAACGGATAGAGCAGCGAAGAACAGATCCTTATTGTTTCAAGCAGGTTGTAGATTACGCTTGCAAGGCGCGGCTTGTTTGCTTCGTCCTTTGCAAGTATCCACGGAGTTGTTTCGTCGATATATTTGTTGGCGCGGGAGATTACTCTGAAGATGTCCTCAAGCGCCTTTGAGAGCAGCGCGTCGGTAATATTCTTTGCGACAGGTTCACGCAGCGCCTTAGCCATTCCGATAAGCTCGTCGTCGAGCGGTTCGGCTTTCCGTTCTGCGGGGAGCGTTCCGCCGAAATATTTGTCAGCCATAGCGACTGTTCTTGAAACAAGGTTTCCGAGGTCGTTCGCGAGGTCGGTATTGATTCGTCCGATCATAATCTCGTTCGAGAAGTTACAGTCCGAACCATAGGGCATATCGCGGAGGATCTGATAGCGCACCGCGTCAGCGCCGTAGCGTTCCGCGAGAACAAACGGGTCGATAACATTTCCGAGTGATTTTGACATTTTCTGTCCGTTGAAATTTATCCAGCCGTGACCGTAAAGACGCTTGGGAAGCGGCAGGTCAAGCATCATAAGAATGATGGGCCAGACGATAGAGTGGAAACGCACGATTTCCTTTGCCGTCATATGCATATCGGCGGGCCAGTACTTGTCGAAATCGCTGTAAGCGTCGTTTTCATAGCCGAGAGCGGAAATATAGTTGCTGAGCGCGTCAACCCAGACGTAGACAACGTGATCCTCGTCGAAATCAACGGGAATGCCCCATGTAAAGCTTGTTCTCGATACGCATAAGTCTTCGAGCCCCGGCTTGATGAAGTTGTTTACCATCTCGTTTACGCGGGATTTCGGCTGGAGATAATCGGTTTCGGTAAGGAATTTTTCAACTTTATCCGCGAAATCCGAGAGGCGGAGGAAATATGCTTCCTCATGTGCGTCAACAACATCTCTTCCGCAGTCGGGACACTTTCCGTCCACAAGCTGAGATTCAGTCCAGAAGCTTTCGCAGGGTGTACAGTACTTTCCGGAATACTCGCCCTTGTAGATATAGCCCTTGTCATAAAGTGTGCGGAAAATCTTCTGAACCGCGCTGACGTGATAATCGTCGGTGGTTCTGATGTAGCGGTCGTAGCTTATACCCATGGTTTCCCAGAGCTTCTTGAAGTTCGCTACGATAGGGTCTACGTATTCCTTCGGAGTAACGCCCTTTTCCTTAGCTTTAAGCTCGATTTTCTGACCATGCTCGTCCGTACCCGTAAGGAACATTACGTCGTATCCCTGCATTCTTTTAAAGCGCGCGATCGTATCGCACGCGACGGTTGTATAGCAATGTCCGATATGCGGCTGACCGGAGGGGTAGTAAATCGGAGTTGTTATATAATATTTTTCGCTCATATTTATCACGTTCCTTTCCGCTCACGGGAATTTGTCCCGAAAACGATTAAATTTTATGATTATTATACCATATTTTGCCCGTTTTGGCAATATGCAAAAAAAATCTTAAGAAAAATTTACATTTTTAATAGAAAAGACTTGATTTTTTTGGAGTTTTCTATTAAAATATAATATGTGTTGGTATGGACGAAGAAAGCCATACGAAAAATGAAGCCGACGGTCGGCGCCCCTATGCGTTGCAAAAGGCAAAGAGCGATAAAGCGCCGCGCGGCAAGACGGGCAGAATGCCCGCAGAAAGGACGGAATTTATGTCAAACAGATTATTTCAGGGTGTTGTTCATCAGATGCGTGACACTATCGGTCGTGTAATCGGCGTTATTGATGAAAATGCGACAATCGTTGCGTGCAGCGAGCTTTCCAGAATCGGAAGCAGCAGCGACTTCTTTTCAATCGAGCTCGGCGACTCTCACGACATTTTTATCCGTGACGGTTACACCTATAAACCCTTCGGCGTTCACGTTAAGCCCGATTACGCAGTTTTTGTCGAGGGTACAGATGAAATTGCAGGGAAGTACGCTTCCATTCTCGCAATCTCCCTTTCGAGCATCAAGCAGTACTATGATGAAAAATATGACCGTAACAACTTCATCAAGAATATCATTCTCGATAACGTTCTCCCCGGCGATATAAGCATAAAATCCCGCGAGCTTCATTTCAATGCGGATATAAGCCGCGTAGTTTTCCTTATAAATATTGTTTCAACAAACGACGTTTCCGCATACGACGTTATCCAGAACCTTTTCCCCGATAAGAATAAGGATTTCGTTTTCAACATTACCGAAACCGACATCGTTCTCGTTAAGGAAATAAAGAACGGAATTGACGTAAAGGATCTCGAAAAGCTTGCGCGGTCGATTTCCGATACGCTCCAGACGGAGTTCTTTACCCGCGTAAACGTTGGTATAGGTACACCTGTTATGGGCGTAAAGGATCTTGCGCGTTCGTTTAAGGAAGCACAGATCGCAATTGAAGTCGGAAAGGTATTCGATACCGAAAAGAATATTGTAAGCTACGATAACCTCGGTATCGCACGCCTTATTTACCACCTCCCGACAACTCTCTGCGAAACCTTCTTAAAGGAAGTGTTCAAGAAAGGCTCAATCGACTCCCTCGACCACGAAACGCTCTTTACCATCCAGCGCTTCTTCGAGAATAACCTTAACGTATCCGAAACCTCCAGAAAGCTTTTCGTACACCGCAATACGCTTGTGTACAGACTTGATAAAATCAAGAAGCTCACGGGTCTTGATCTAAGAGAGTTCGACCACGCTATTATCTTTAAAATCGCGCTTATGGTCAGAAAATATCTCTCGGCTGACCCCGTTAAGTTCTGATTTTTTACATTTTCTTCAACTTTTCGGCAGGAAATTTTGTATTATAATCAGAGGCGGCAGAGTATGCCGCGAATATGTCGGAAAATGCCGACTTTACATATAAAGGTGATAAAATGGTAGAATTAAAAAACGTTGACGTACATTACAGCGACGGGGTAAAGGGCGGAATTGACGCCCTTAACGACGTAAACCTGCGCATAAACGACGGCGAATTTGTGTTCATCGTCGGCAACAGCGGTGCGGGTAAAAGTACGCTTTTAAAGCTCCTTACCCGCGAGATCCAGCCTACAAACGGGCGTGTTTTCGTGAACGGCTATAACCTCTCAAAGCTTCGCAACCGTAAGCTTCCGTATTTCCGCCGTTCTCTCGGAATGATTTTCCAGGATTTCCGACTTATCCCGACGCTTACCGTGTACGAAAACGTAGCTTTTGTGCTTCGCGTTATCGACAAGTCCAAGCGTTATATACGCCAGCGCGTTCCATACGTGCTTAACCTCGTTAAGCTCGGCGATAAAGCGAAATGTTACCCCGGACAGCTTTCGGGCGGCGAGCAGCAGCGAGTTGCTATCGCGCGCGCTTTCGCCTGCGACCCGAAAATCATAATAGCAGACGAGCCGACGGGAAATATCGACCCTGAGCTTTCCTATGAAATCGTCGAGCTGTTAAAAGATATAAACGAGTGTGGAACGACAGTCCTTATGGTTACGCACGAACATGATCTTGTAAAATATTTCGGCGGAAGAATAATCAATCTGAAGGACGGCTCAATCGTCTTTGATGATTTCATTGAAGGAGGCGATTAAGTATGAGAATGAGTAACTTCAGTTATCTTGTAAAGCGAGGCATAGGCTCCGTTTTCAAGAATACTATGATGTCGATAGCGAGTTTCTGCGTGCTTCTCGTGAGCCTGCTTATGATAGGTCTTTCCTGCCTTGTCGCACTTGATATCGGTGTGATCCTGTCGAATATCGAGAATAAAAACGAGATTGACGTTTATGTCTACGGCGATGTCGAACAGTCTACAATTACGCATATAACCGACGCGATAAATGCAAATCAGAATACCGCGAACGTTGTGTTCTATTCTAAGGAAGAGGCATGGGCAGACGAACAGGAAAAGCGCCCGGATTATGCAGAGCTTTTCGAGTATCTGCCCGAAAATCCGATGCCGCATACGTTCCGCGTTACTGTTCAGGATATTTCTATGATTTCACAGACAGCCGAGGAGTTTGAAACAATAGAGGGTGTAGAAAAGGTAAGCGCGCCCTACGATTTCGCTTCGGCACTCGTAAATATCCGCTCAACGCTTACGGTTATCGCGGGCGCATTGCTTGCGGTAATGGTCGTTACAAGTATAATCATTATCTATAACGCTATCCGAAGCAGCGTTTTTGCGCGTCAGAAGGAGCTTAATATAATGAAGGTCGTCGGCGCGACAAACTCGTTCGTAAAAATCCCGTTCTTTATCGAGGGTATGTTTATCGGAGTTGCCGCGGGCGTCGTTTCATGGCTTATAACGAAGGTTGTGTATGAGGCAGTTCTCGGACTCTTCGAGGAGAATATTACTATCTGGCAGATTTTCGGTATGGTCAATGTAATTTCATTTGATGATGTTACATGGATAGTGCTTGCGGCGAACTGCGTCCTCGGCGCGCTTCTCGGCGCAGTCGGAACGGTAATAAGTACGGCTAAATATCTCAAGGTTTAAGGTGATAAATTTGAAATTCAGGAATAAGTTAAAATGTTTGCGTTCGACTGCTTTCGCTATGGTTTTGTGCCTGACTTGTGGTATAATGGGCTCAGTCGATTTCGGAACCCCCGCTTATGCCGTTACAACGGAGGAGCTTGAACAGAAAATAAAGGATAACGAGGCGAAAATCGCGGAGCTTGACGATAAAATTGCCGCAACCGAGGGTAATATTGCCAACAGCGAAGAGCTTCAGGGCTATTATTTCAACAAGCTCACCGCTCAGCAGGAACAGATCAACCTTCTCAATAATAAGCTGTACGCTAAAGAGGAGGAAATTGCTGAAAAGGAAGCGGAAATTACGCGGGTATCAACGGAGATCGCCGATACCGAACAGCGGATCAATGATAAAACGGTTGAAATCGAGAAGCTCGACGCACAGAATCGCGAGAATATCTATAAATTCGGTCAGATTATCCGTACAATGTACATAAATAACAGCGACGACGTCCTTTCCGTACTTGCCGGTTCTTCCGATTTTTACGACATTTTCGTAGGTACGGAGGTAATGAAAAGCGTCGGCGACCAGAATATGAAGTTTATGAACGACCTGCTTAGCGACATTCACCGCTTAGAGGACGAACAGCTCCAGCTCGAAAAGGATAAGGCGCAGCTAAACGAGGATAAAGCGCAGCTTGAAGCTGACAAAAAACAGCTCGAAGCGGACTGGACGACTCTCGACGAGGAAAGAAATTACACCAACCAGCTTATATCCTCCTACACCGACGAGTATAATACCTATACCACCCAGATCTCCAATTACGAATACCTCAAATCGGTTTACGCCGAGGAAAAAAAGGTAAGCTT
Source organism: uncultured Ruminiclostridium sp. (assembly GCA_964489095.1). Classification (GTDB taxonomy): domain Bacteria; phylum Bacillota; class Clostridia; order Oscillospirales; family Ruminococcaceae; genus Ruminiclostridium_E. The sequence goes on from CAZAXM010000028.1 coordinate 20,822, forward strand.
AGCGGAAATTGAAGCGTATGAGAAGGAAATCGACGAGATAATCCGTCAGGCGCAGCTCGCAGCAAGCGGCACTGTTGTTTACGATGAGGGCGAATGGCGGTGGCCGCTCGACTCGAAATTCACTATGATTACAACATATTTCGGCTATGACGAATGGAGAAACGGTAATCACGGTGCAATCGACGTAGGTAACGGCGGTATAAACGGCGCGAATATCTACGCGATGAAGGGCGGCGAGGTTATCGTTGCGAAGACCACTTACACCCCCGGCTACGACTACGGAATGTATGTCGTTATCGACCACGGTAACGGCTATCAGTCATTGTATGCTCACATGAGTTCGGTTTACGTTACAGTCGGACAGATGGTAAGTCAGAGCGATGTTATCGGACTTGTCGGCTCTACGGGCTGGTCTACGGGTCCCCACCTGCACTTTGAGATCCGTAAGGACGGAACAAGGGTTGACCCGCTCAAGTACGTAAATGTACCATAAAGAAAGGCACTTCGGCTAAATGAACAAAAAAATTTCACTCGGAATTACGATAAGCCTTATAGCAATCGCCTGTGCAGTCACTTTCGTAGTGACAATGACGGTTTCGCTCAATCTTTACAACGAAAAAATCGCGGGAGTCCAGCAGCGCGAAGAAATGAACACGCGCTTACAGGAAATAAGCTCCTTTGTGCGCAGCTATTCGCTGTACGAGATTGACGAAAACGCTGTTAAGGCAGGCGTTTATGCAGGCTATCTTGATGGAATTTCCGATAAGTACGCCCGGTACTATACTACCGATGAATACTATTATAAAACAATGCTCGAAAGCGGGAGTATGACGGGGCTTGGAATTGAAACGGCGAATGACGGAGGTTATGCTAAGGTCACGTCGGTTATGTCAGGCTCGCCTGCTGAACAGGCAGGCATTTTAAGCGGCGATATTATCACCTCGATTAACGGCTCCAATATTCTCGAAATCGGGTACAATGCCGCTTATTCACAGCTGCGCTTCGGCGACGAGGGAACGAAAATAACCTTCCGCGCGCGCAGAAGCGGTGAGGAAACCGAATATACTCTTACACGTGCCTCGTTCGATATTCAGTCTGTAAGCACGGCTCTGCTCGATAATGGTATAATGTATATCAATTTTACCACGCTTAACAGCCTTTCGGGAAAACAGCTTTCGGCTGAGCTCGAACAGCTCCCGGACGACGCGGCGATCACCGGGTACATTTTTGATCTGCGCGACTGTTCAAGCGGAAACTATGACGCGGTATCGGAAATTCTCTCGCCGTTTGTAAACGCGACATCGCTTGCAACAGCAGCTTACGTCAATAATTCCTCAAAGGTTATCGCCGAAACGACGACCGATAGATTTACAACGCTCCCGATAAGTGTTATAATTAACGAGAAAACAGGCGGCGCGGCTGAGCTTATTACGGTAACGCTCCGCGATTTTAACGGCGCAAAGCTTGTCGGAGCGGCAACCATGGGCTACGGAACGCTTCAGGAAATCAGAGCCTTCGGCGACGGCACGGCGATTGACATTTCCGTTGCAAAAATCATACCCGAGAAACAGGACAGCACATACGACGAAACAGGCGTTAAGCCTGAATTTGCCGTTGAATATGCGGGGATTGCGGAAACCGACCCCGCGAATTACGCGAATACATACGACTCCCAGTATAAAAAGGCGGTTGAAGTTATAATAAGCGCCGCCGCTGCAACAGTCGAATAATAATGAAAGGAACAAAATATTATGGCAAAGCAGACAGTATTAACACAGGAAGGTCTTAAAAAGTTGGAGGACGAGCTTGAGGAGCTTAAAACCGTCAAGCGCCGCGACATTGCGGAAACGATAAAGGTAGCGCTTTCTTTCGGCGACCTTTCGGAAAACTCCGAATATGACGAAGCGAAAAACGAACAGGGTAAAATCGAAGCGAGAATCGCTGAAATTGAAGCTACCCTCATGAATGTAAAGCTTATCGACGCCGACGCGCTTTCTACCGAACACGTTCAGCTTGGTAACCGCGTTACCGTAAAGGATATGGAGGAAAACGAGGTTCTCGTGCTTCATATTGTCGGCTCTAAGGAAGTCGATATGAAGGCAAGCAAGATTTCCGACGAATCTCCTCTCGGAAAAGCGCTTCTCGGTCACCAGAAGGGCGATATCGTTGATGTTGAAGCGCCCGCAGGTATCCTGAAATTTGAAATAATCGACATCGGAAAGTAATCTCGAAAGGACAATTGAAAAAATGGCAGAAGAAATCATACAGGAAGAATTAACCGAGGAAGAACTCGAACAGAAGCTCTCCGAGCAGCATAGAATACGTCTTGAAAAGCTTGAACAGCTCAAGGCGGACGGAAGAAACCCCTATGAGATCACGAAATATCCTGTTTCGATTCTTGCGGAGGAAATCCGTGCGCGCTTTGACGAACTTGAAAATCAGACCGTATGTATTGCGGGAAGAATTACGAGCTGGCGCGATATGGGAAAGGCTAACTTCCTTGATATACGCGATTCAAGTGACCGTATGCAGGTTTACGTTAAAATCGACGAAATCGGCGAGGAGAATTTCAAGCAGTTCAAGACATGGGATCTTGGCGATATCGTTGGCGTAACGGGCTTTGTTTTCAAGACCCGCCGAGGCGAAATTTCCGTTCACGCAAAGGAAATCACGCTTCTTTCAAAGTCACTGCTGCCGCTGCCGGAAAAGTGGCACGGCTTAAAGGACAAGGAGGAGCGTTACCGAAAGCGTTACCTTGACCTTATTGCAAACCCCGAAGTTAAGGACACGTTTATAAAGCGTTCTAAGATACTCCGTGAAATCAGAGCTTTTCTTGACGGTCACGGTTATGTTGAGGTTGACACGCCCGTGCTGCTTCCGCTTGAAATCGGCGCGGCTGCTCGTCCGTTCAAGACCCATCACAACGCTCTCAATATTGATATGTATATGCGTATCGAAACGGAGCTTTACTTAAAGCGCTTGATCGTAGGCGGCTTTGATAAGGTTTACGAAGTCGGAAGAATTTTCCGCAACGAGGGAATGGACGCAACCCATAACCCCGAATTTACGTCGATTGAAATGTATCAGGCGTATATGAACTATTTTGAGATGATGGATCTTATCGAAGATCTTTACAGAACGGTTACACTTAACGTCTGCGGAACGGACACTGTTACATATCAGGGTAAGGATATCGCGGTTGGTAAGCCTTGGGAGCGTCTTACAATGATTGACGCGGTAAAGAAGTACGCGGGTGTTGATTTTGCAGACTGGGCTGACGACGCTGCGGCACGCGCCTGCGCTAAGGAACATCATATCGAGGACGAACTTGATGAAAATTCCACAAAGGGACACGTTCTGATCGCGTTCTTCGAGGCGTTTGTTGAGGATAAGCTGATCCAGCCGACTATCATCTACGATTATCCCGTTGAGAACTCGCCTCTTGCTAAGCGCAAGCCGTCTGACCCTGCGTTTACCGAGCGTTTTGAGTATTTCATCAATGGTACCGAGTTCGGAAACGCTTTCTCCGAGCTTAACGACCCGATCGATCAGAAGGAGCGCTTTGTAAAGCAGGTCGCTGCGAAGCGTGCACAGGGCGGAAACGACGCGCAGGTTGACGAGGACTTCATAACTGCGCTTGAATACGGCTTACCGCCTACGGCAGGACTTGGCTTCGGATTTGACAGACTTGTAATGCTGCTTACGGACAGCGCGTCTATCCGCGACGTTCTCCTGTTCCCGACAATGAAGCCGATCGAATAAAATTAAGGCTCAGGGTGTTGGTGAATTGGTCCCAAAAGTTAGACAAAGTTTTAAAAGGAAAATTATGCAAAGCGACCAGAAGTGATTT
>CAZAXM010000029.1:0-23237 GCA_964489095.1 uncultured Ruminiclostridium sp.
TTTTCAATAAGGGGCTTGCCCCGTCATGTCACAAAAGTTGTGTAACGTGGCAAGGGTTGGCTTTGCCAACCTGCCATTCAGCAGGGGATCGTATCCCCTACTGAATGGTAAATGTCTCCCGCCGCCTAAGAGGTGGGGGACATCTTGCCTAAGTTATATGTCATAAACAGAAATATGGACTGCCGCAGTTTTTCGCCGCGGCAGTCCCTTACTGCTTATTTTATCTCCACATATTTCCGTTACTGTTACGAACAATTACAACCTTTTCAGATGTTATTTCGTTTACCTCGTATTCGGACGGGGTTTCTTCAGGGAAAACATCCGCGCCGTACATCTCTTCTACCGTGCTGCTTTCCGTAATCTCATAAGTTGCGCCGTCAACCCGGAAACAGGTCTTCCCGTTACAGCTCATAAGTCTTACGTTCTCGCCGAGAAGGTCTGTACTTATCGCCATTCCCCTATTAAGATCGTAAATATATTTTCCCGATTCGGAGAGAAGCGCAAAGCTTTCAAAGTCATCACCGCGTCTGATCTTCATACTTTCCGTAAACGCAGCGACCTCTCTCGTTTCACCGTCAACAGTGTTGAAAGAATAAAGCTTAGTTCCGCTTAACGCGTCGGAAATAGAAAGGAAAAGAAGATTATCCTTAAAGCCGACCGCTGCAACAGGATTCTGCGATTCAACAAGCGGGCGGAAGATAATTCCGCTTTCGTCGGAGATCTGGACTTCGTAAATAAAGCTGCTCGTTTCGGAAACAGTTTTTACGAAATACTTACCCTGTGCGCTGCTATAATTGACCGTTCCTAACTCAGCCGCGCCGATATTTGCGCTTACATCATAGGTGCGGAGCGTGTTTTCATCAAGCGATGCTACAGAAATCAAATTTCTTGCGCCGCTCGCCGAACAGCCCGTAAGAATAATTGTATCGTCATTTTTAAACGCGATCTTCGGGTTTCCCAGTTCAGCCGAAACGCCGCCCTGTTCTCCGACAAGAAGTCCGAGCGTGTAGAAATAAACGCCGTTTTTGGTAAGAACGACCGCATTATCACCGCTTATAAAGGTTTCGGTTGAATTTTCAATTTTAAGCTCATAGAACTCGGTAAGAAGTCCTATAGAAGAACCCTGATATGCTTCGTCGGTGATTTCGTTAGACGGAACTTCAACCGTTTCCGTTGTCGTTTCTTCCGTTTCGGTTATTTCAGAAGCTTCCGTCGTTTCCGTTTCAGCCGCCTGCGAGGTTATTTCCTCTGTTTTGACAGGAGCTGTTACCTCGGATTCGTCCGTTTCCTCAGGGTCGTCAATTTCTTCCTCGTCCTCTTCGGGATTTTCTTCTTCGGGGTCGTCGTCAATATCCTGCGGAGGTTTAAGAGTACTCTGGGAATTATCAACCGAATTGCCGAGCGACGGTGCGTCCTCAGGCGTTGTTGCGGACGTTCCCGAATCAAACGAGAACGAAGTTGTTGTAACAGGCGCTGCTGTAACGATTGTCGTTGTTTCAGTAAACCGGTCGTTACTAAGCGGGTCGTTATCCTCGACAATTATCGGAGAAAACGTTTCATCATTTATTTCGTCCGACGCGATTTCCGCGAGATAAACTACGGAAAGATCCTGAACGCTTCTATAATGCATTGAAAGGGTCGATATTTTTACGGCGAGAACCGTTTTTTCTTCACCATGCGCCGCCATATATTCAGCGACAGCCTCTGTTCCGGTTAAGGTCTGTGAATCGAGATAAACGGCTAAGATCTCGATTTCGCCTGCGTCTGCCACGCCCGAAAGCGTCATTACTGCGTCACAGCAGCTTATCGGCTCACGGAATGTCACATAGATATCGACTGATTTATTTTTGAGGGACTGGAGGTTAAAATAGTTCTGTTCCGCCTCGCTTAAACGGCGTGCTGCCGAGAGCGCGGAGGCTGAATCTATTTTTATATCAATTTCGGGACGAGGAGAATTACTATTCATATATCCGACGCCCGAAACCGTAAGCGCGACAGCGGCTGCAATTCCTGCGGCGGGCTTCCAGTAATCCGAAGCGAATCTCTGCCAAGCGGGTTTTTTCGCCTGTTTAAGTGCATTCACGCGGATTTTTTCGGGATTAAGGGCGTAGCGCGACATTATCTCGCGGTACATTTCCTGTTCCGTCATAGCTTCTCCTCCTTTCTCCGATAGTATGTAGCAATTAAATGCCGAATTTTTTCTTTTGCCGCTCAATAGTGCGGTAAAGCTTATTTTTTACGCTTGACAGGTTCATATCAAGCTGTTTTGCTATCTCATCGAGTTTCATATCGCAGACGAAATGCAGATAAAAGATCTTTCCGATAACGGGATCGTCCTTAGCGATATCGTCGAAAATCTGCTTCGCGAGCATACTGTTACAAAGAACGTCCTCAAGGCTTTTCTGTTCGCGGGACATTTCCGCTTCTACCGCGACCATTTGTTCCTCAGTAAATTCCGCAAAAGATGTTGCAGAGCTATGCTTTTTTACGAAGCCGAAATAATTTTTACATTCAAACTTAGCGATATTTATCACAAACGCTTCCGCGCTTTCTATATCCTCGTAGCCTTTTTTTGCAATTCTCTGATAGAATCGCGCATAAACATTCTGGAGGATATCCTCGGATTCCTGCAAGCTGCCGCATTTACTGACGACATAGCGGGAAACCGCGGAAAACGTTTCCGAATAAACGCTGTTAAAGTAAGCGTCAAGCGCCTCGCTTCCCAAAAGCCTCACCTCGCTCTGCTGCCTACATATAGTAGTAGGCGATTTTTCCGAAAAAGTTTCAGTTCCGCAAGAAAAAGTTGCCTTTCGCGCCCGCCGGCAACCGAATTTGTCACCGGTATGCTGATCGGAGCGCTGTTTTCTGCGGTTCACACGTTAAGGCGGCGCTGCACAAGGATCATATGTGGCGAAACCTTAAAACAAAAAAGGGGCGGAAAGCTCCGCCCGCATTTGTGCGGATTATTCTCCGATAGTGATCTGGTCGGGGAAAATATTCTTACTTTCTTCCTTATTAAGGAATGTTGTACTAACATAACCCTGAATAATTGCGCCATCGTTTACGGTTATTGTTGACGCGCTTATATCGCCGAAAACGACTGCGTCGCTTTTAAGCTCAGCCTTCCCCGAAATTCCGAGGTTACCTTTTATCTTACCGTTAACGTTAGCGTATGTAGACGTAAGGTCGCCGATAAGAAGCGTATCGCGCTCCATAAAAGCGTTTCCTTTCATTCGTATATTACCCTGGATCTGAGAAGTTCTCATTGTCGCGTTATTACAAGCTATATCGCCGACAACCTTACCGTTAAGGTCGATATCCTTTGTCGTTTCGACATTTCCCTTTATATTTCCGTCGATACTCATATTCGCGAAGGAGCGGATATTTCCATCGACGACCGTATTTTTAGAGATAATCGTTGTTTCATTATCATCAACATCCGCACGGTACGGCGCAGTCGTAAAGGAATTTGTCTGCGGTGGAACACTGTTTTGCTGCTGGCTTGCGTAACCTGACGGCTGAGCTGACTGGGTATAGCCCGAAAAGCGCTCAGGCTCGCTGTTCTGCTGGGTATAAGCCGGCTCTGGCGCGGGCTGTTCGGGGGCAGGCTCTTCGGTATGGGCGAACGCCTGTTCAAAAGCGTTCTGCTTACGGTCATATTCCTCGGCATTCTGTGCGGCGCGGCGCTCGATCTCCTCAAATTCGTCAAGCTCCGCGGGCTTTTCGGGTTCAGAGATCCCGCCTACCGCCATAAACTCGGAAGTATCCTCGGCTGCGACTGCGTTTCTCATTCCCGCGACAGTCGTTTTATTATCGCTTACCTTTTCGTCCTTACCGCTTCCTGTAAGCTCACGCATAGCCTGTGAAAAATTTTCCTTAATTCCCATTTTTACGATCCTTTCATCAGAACTGAAGGGGTCTGACGTTCTTGGTCAGCGACCCGAACTTAAAGCCCCGCTCGTCATTTTTCAGTGCCTTTATAATGTCCTCTAAAACGAGAACCGTATTATATCCGTTACCGTGGTCGTGCATAAGTATAACCGCGCGGGTTTTTCCCTCAACCTCGCCGAGGACGTTATTGTACATTTCCGTCCAGGTCGCTCCGAGTGCGTCCTCGCTGTCTACGTTCCAGTCGAAATATATGAACCCTCTTCGGGTCATTTCCTCGATTATCGCGTCCCTTGAATTTACGTTATAATCGTTGATGCTCCCGCCGGGGAACCGGAATAGCTCGCATTTTATGCCTGTCGCCTCAAACACGCGGTCGTATGCTATCTTAAAATCATCAAGATACGCTTCAACGCTCGCGTAAATATCCTCATAAACATGGCTTGCGGAATGGATACCGATAGTATGTCCCGCGTCGGCAATTTTTCTGAGGAGCGCAGCACATTCGTCGGTCCCGTTCGGAACCACGAAGAATGTCGCTTTAATACTATATTTATCGAGATAATAAAGAATATTTTCGGTATACTTGGACGGACCGTCGTCGAAAGTAAGGTAGAGATAATCCTCGTCCTTATCGTACACTATATCGCTTGTCCCGTAGCAGTAAAGTTCGGGATAAAGCTGCTGATAATCTGTAGCAGGCTCAACAGGCTCGGTATGGGTAGTAGTTATAAACGGGACAGTCGTTCCCGCCGATTCGCTTACCATAACAGGGGGAACTGTCGTAACAGGCGTATCATTTTCCTCCTTCATCGCGGGAACAGCCCTTACAAATGACGCGTAAAGCTCCTCGTCATTTTCGCTTAAAATACGAAGGAACTCTTCCTTTTTTTCGGACTGTTCATAAAGGCTGAACAGTGCGTTCGGGTCGGACGGGTCGATAACACCGCCCGCGGTAAGCTGTTCGCGAAGCTCGGATATTTCCCGCGCTTTCGCCGCATTTTCGATGCCGAAAATGATACAAAGGGTAAGGGGTATTATTATAAGGAGCGCAGCCACGCCGATTATAAGATGTTTAAAAAATTTAACGCTGCCGAAATACAAACGTCCGCCTCCGATTCTAAAATCATATATACTTTATAATAACCTATTATTCGCCGATTGTCAAGTAATTTTCGGTTTACACGGGTGTTTTTTTAAATTTTTCCGCAAAAAACCTACCGTTTGCGCAATTAGTTTTTACAAAAAGACGGAAATTATGCCGTCCTTTAAAGCAAAAAGAAGCGGCTGTTTTTAAGTAGTCCTGCCGCGGGCTGACAAAGATATGAAAAAAGAAAAAGGAGCTGGGAGCGCGTCCCAAAACCCCTTTCATTTTTCTCAGTAAACCTTTTCTACGGTATAGCCGCGCTGACCGAGGAGGTCTATAACGCTTCCCTCTCCGCAGAAATGCGCGAAGCCGACCATATAGAAAATGTTATCGCCGTTTTTGATATACTGCTCGGCAGCGTCCGCCATTCCGACATTTCTTTCGGGTAAAAGGCGGCGGTTATACTCCGCGTATTCCTCGGCGAACTCGTCGGGCACCTCGGAATCCTCCGCTTCGGAAATGTCTTCAAAAGCGGCGGTATCGCCTGTCGCCCAGGCATTGTACAACGTCATATACTCTTCTTCAAGCTCAATTTCATAACCCTCAACGCTGATTTCGTCGAGAATTGAATTTATCGACCATTCGTTATAGCCGTCGGAAAGACAGGTTATAACCTCCATCTGCGTTTCAAGCCGCTCGATATCACGGACTTCCTTTCCGTCAGCCTTCGCCATTCCGACAAAGTACGTATCAATTCCGTCGGTATCCAGCCCGTCGATGCTCAGAAGCACGCTGTTCGACACCATAGACGACCAATATGAAGCGTTATAAGCCTCTATTCCCTCCTGATACATACCCGCTCCGGTAAGGTATTCCTTCGCGCGCTCGTAGGTTTCCTCGGAAATATGGTCAGTTATCGTTGTTCCGTCGTCTATCACGAAATACGAAAGATACTTAAAGGCTGCTACCATATCGCCGTTGAGCCTTGTTACATCGTACTCTACCGCAACTCCGTCACTCTGCTCGTAAATATCGAGGACGTACTGCGGAACGACCTGCTCCGATTCGGGGATAATATGGATCGTGCCCATCATATAAAGGCTGCTGCCGCTTTCGGGATCGGTGACCTTCCAGACCGCGGGGGTGAGTCCGCTGTCGTCCGCGGGCGTGTTTGCTTCTGCGCTTGTATTATCCGCTTCGTCAGATTCGTTTATGACAGTTGTTGCTTCGGCGGAGGTCGTTTCCGCTTTTTCATTTGAGCAGCCTGCCGTTAATAACAATGCTGCTGTTAAAAGCAATGTCAACGCCTTATTCTTAATACTTTTCATATAAATCGCCTTTCTTTGATTGGTTTTCGATGTATTTTCCATCGAATCGGTAAACCGTATTTACCATGCTTTAATTCTATCACATCTCAGCCGACTTGTCAAGAGTGCTTCGGGTAAATTTTATTTACAAACGCCTATCTCACGATAAACCGCAGTGAATCCGTTATCCCAACCGCAGCATTTCATCGATCGGTCTGCGCGCATTTTCCATAACATGATCGGAAAGCGTTATTTCCTCGCCGTTTCCGTTTATGCAAGCCAGCACTTCGGGGAGCGTCGTCGCACGCATATTATGACAGACGCAATCCTTGGAAAGGCTGTAAAAGCTCTTTTCGGGGCAGTCATACTGCAAATGGGCGGTAATACTATTCTCCGTGCCGATAATAAATTCCTTTTTATCAGATTTTTTCGCGTAGTCCATAATTCCCGTTGTACTTCCGACAAAATCCGCGCCCTCAGTCACTTCGGGTGTGCATTCGGGGTGAACTATCAGCAGTGCGTTCGGGTGGAGCCGCCGCGCCTTTTCGACATCGCGCTTTGTCATACGCGCGTGGGTCGGACAGCCGCCCTGAATGAGTTTAAAATTCTTTTCGGGGAGCATTTTCTGAACATACTGACCTAAATTTATATCGGGGATAAAGAGAATATTATTATTCTCGACCTTTCGGAGAATATCAACAGCCGAAGCCGATGTAACGCACACATCGCACTCGGTTTTAAGCTCGGCGGTGGTATTGATATACGCGGCAACGGTATGATCGGGGTACTGTGCCTTAAGCGCACGGAGAAGGTCGATATCGAGCTGTTCAGCCATAGGGCAGCCCGCCTCGGAGTTGCTCAGATACACGGTTTTTTCGGGCGAAAGAAGCTTAACGGTCTCAGCCATAAAGCGGACCCCGCACATCAGGATATTTTTCTGGGGAGCTTTAGCAGCCTGACGGCTAAGACCGAACGAATCGCCGACGTAATCGGCTATTTCGACAATCTCGCGGTTCTGATAGATATGCGCTAAGATACAAAAATCGTTTTCTTTTTTTAAGCGGAGGATCTCCTCCTGCATTTGTGTAATGTTCATTTTTAAACCCTCTTTTTAAGGCATTTTACGCTATGCGTATTCAGCTTTATTATACCCGATTTTTTTACATTTGTCAATAACACGTAAAAAACATAAAAAACCCGCCGTCCTGACGACAGCGGGCTTTATCTATGGGGTAATCTTACTTTCTCTTCTTAGAAACGAGAACTGCACCGCCGGCTACGATTGCAAGACCTGCAACGGCAGCTACATCAGCGATACCTGTATCAGGAGAACCCTTAGAGGAATCGGTAGCAGCGTCTACATCGCCTGCTGCGGGAGCTTCTTCTACGGGAGCTTCGTCAGATGTTGTATCTTCTACGGGAGCAGCTGTTTCATCTTCAGCAGCGGGAGCTTCTTCTACGGGAGCTTCGTCAGCTGTTTCATCTTCAGCAGCGGGAGCTTCTTCTACGGGAGTTTCGTCAGCTGTTGTATCTTCTACGGGAGCAGCTGTTTCATCTTCAGCAGCGGGAGCTTCTTCTTCAGCAGTATCGTCTGCACCGTCAAGACCTGTGATTGTGAATGTTACAGTGAACTGATCTTCAGCAGCAAAAGCGAATGTTGTAGGATCGATAGGAGAAATGGAAGCGTCATAAGCCTGATTTACGCAGGTAGGACCGTAAGCGTTGTAAAGTTCGATACGGAGGTTGCCCTTGCTTTCGATATCGCCAACCTTGATCTTGGACTGGTCGAAATTGAAAACTGTATCGCCGGAAGTTACGGTAACATCGGAAACTACAACGTCGCCGGTAGCGTACTTCCAAGATTCATCATCGTCGGAAGCGCCTTCGGGCTTAACCTGTAAACCGAGGTCAGCGCCGAGCTGAGCGATGTCGATAACGAAAACGTTAATACCTTCGCCTGCTGCAGCAACCTTGATCTCGTCGCCTGTATCTTCGTCAATAGAATCGAAGAGGCAGTTAGCTGTGATAGAATATGTACCGTCGCCTGTGATCTCGCAGGTTGTAGCCCAGTCCTGAGCTGCCCACTGACCATCAGCAAAACCGAGAGTAGCGGTATAGCTGTCAGCGAAAGCGGAAGCGGAAATAACTGTTGCAGAGAGAGCAACTGCGGCAGAAACGACGCCTGCCATAACTTTTCTTAATTTCATTTTTGTATCCTCCATAATTTGGTAAAAGGTCTGTAAACGTTTTTTACAGCTTCATATTCATTATAACTTAATAACGCAATTTCCGCAATCGGCATTTTAAACAAATATTTTTTCATTTTAACGTGATTTTGCTCAAAAAAACCTGTTTTCCTGTAAATCGTTTACACATTCTTTATACAGCCTTATGCAATTTACGTTTATTCATCGTTGGAAAGGTTGCCCGCGATAATTCTGCGGATCGCGGGAACTCCGAGAAGGATTGCCGCCCCGACGGTTGTAAAAATCATTTCGGGGAGCATATACGAGCTGTTATAAAGCGCGCTGTAAAGCCATTCGTTATCTGTTGCAAAGCCCTCCCAGAGCATTCCCGCCGAATGGAAAATTGCCGCTCCGCTTATGAGGTGACAGATAAAGCGAAGCGCGACAGCCGCTGCCGTTCCCGCAATCCAGCCTCCCAGTCCCTTTTTACGGAACATTCCCGCAAGTCCAAGCACGGAAAATGCGCCCAGGTAGTCGAAAAACATACACGCGATAAGCATAACAGGCGTCAGTCCCCAGCCGAGCAGCCCGTCCGCGATTATGCCCTGACCGAGCTGTAAAAGCGCATAGACGACTGACACGAACATTCCGCTTTTAACGCCCCATTTGATCGAGAAAACGACTATCGGGAGCATCGAGAGGAGCGTTACCGACCCGCCCCACGGCAGTTTCCACACGCGGATATAGCTAAGTACGACCGCCAGCGCAAGCATAATTGCGCCCTCTGTTAATTTTCTGATGTTTTCTTTTTTCATATTTACTCCTTTCTCGGACAGCGGTTGGATTTTTTCGCTGTCCAAACTTAACAGGAAAGGAGATTTCCGAGATCTAAAAATAAAAGCGCCATCGAAATGATGACGCTGAAATCCCTGATCATAAATTATAAAAATACAACTTATAAATAAAAGGTAATATTTCCCTACGTCGGCATTATCCGAATCAGGTTTTGGGTCGGAACATAATTTTGTTCCCTCTCAGCCTCTTCAAAGCTCCCCTGTTAAGTTTTCGACTTATTATAACATATCTCGCCGGGTTTGTCAAGTCCTTTATCTGACTTCCGTACCCTGATAATAGAACGTTAAAATCTGGTCGTAGGTATAGCCGTAATGCGTAGCGAGGATATTCGCGCCGTGCTGGCTCATTCCGCAGCCGTGTCCATAGCCGTAGGTCGTGAACGTAAATGTGGCGCTTGACGGATCGTAGGCGATATCGAAGCTTGCGGAGCGCAGGTCGAAATCCATTATGACCTCGCGCATTATCCTACCGGTTATTTCAACCGTTTTACCATTTCTGGTGTAGCTGCTAAGCCCGCCGATTTTCATTGTTCCGACGTAATTTCCGTCAATTCTCGACGTAATTTCAAACCAGCTCGTCGGGTCGTCATTAAGCGTTATTCCCGTATTATTAAGGACATAGCTTCTCATTTCATCGGCAGTAAAGGTTGCCTTTCTTCCGTAGTTGATGTCGTAAAGCTCATCAAAATCGGTGCGGCGGCTCACGAGGTACGGATAGCTTACACCCCAGACGTTGCTTGCCGAAGCCGTATACCCCGCCGATGACGCACAGTACACTGCCTGTATCATAGAATTGTTATAATAGATCGCTTTTCCGATAACCTCCTTAACGCAGTTCGTGACCTTATCGGTAGGCGTTGCGAGAACCGCGTAGGCGTTACTTCCGTTATCGTTGTAATACTTTATGTAGGTATAGGTCGCGACAGCCTGCGCTTTGATTGCCTCTTCGTTAAAGCCGTCGCTTATTTCCGCCATAACAGCCTTTGCGACGATCGTTACCGCGTCGTCTGTTACGACAGATCCGCCCGCAAAGACGGAAAGCGTTTCGTTTCCGGCATATTCATTCCCGCTCTCGGTTTCGTCAAGGTCGGGAACATCGTCGCCCCATTGAACCTGCGGCGCGGACGATACAGTCGTTTCCTCGGTCGTTGTTTCGGGAGGAAGCGTCGTCGTTTCAGCCGTCGTTGTGGTTGTTACAGTTGTCGTTGTTGTCGTTTCAGATGTTGTTGTGACAGCTGTTGTCGTGGTTGTTGTTTCGGGAGTTGTTGTCGTGGTTGTTTCAGGGGGGACTGTCGTAAGCGAAGGCAGCGTAAGCGGCGTAATTTCGGTTATTACCTCCGTTGTCGGGAGCGTTTCGGGGACAGTCGTTGTCGTAGTCGGAACGGTTGTTGTCGGAGTAGTCGTAACGGCAGTTGTTGTCGCAGTAGTTGACGTTTCCTCCGTTGTTGTCGTTATAGCAGCTGTCGTGCGAAGCGGGGTCGTATAGTCGAAATCGTCCGCCTCCATAACGTAATCGTTATCGGTCTGTTTCGGCGCAGCGAGCGCTGCCGCGGACTCGGCTGTTACAAGAAGCATAGCCTCGGTTGCCGTATAGTCGGCGAGAGAAGGTTTTTTCGCGTTTACAACGTTAAGCTGAGTGTCATAGACATAAACGGCGCGGGTAGTTTCCGCCGCTGCGGTTACGGGAACCGGCGTTGTTTCGGGGGTCGCGGAGGTCGATATAGTCTGTACAGGCTGGCGCTGATCGTCGGGGATACTGTCGTTTAAGCTTTCGACTGTTCCCATAACGCCGAACAGGTACACATAAAGACTTATTATCGCGAGAGCCGCCGAAATCTTCGCGAGAGATCCTTTTCCCATTCCGTCACACCCTTTCTTATAATTTGTTCCACATTATCCGTTAAAATCTTTTATATATGACGTATCCCACTGTCGTCCCGCCCAATCGCAGTTGTACAGCTTATAATAAGCGTCAAACATTTTTCGCTTTACATTTCCGTTTTCGTCGAAGCCCGTGTTATCAATAAACGTTTCGGGATCCATATTCGTGCTTTCGCCGTCGCGCACGCGCCGTCCCATTACGACTAACCGCATATCCGAGAACATCGAAAAATCGCAGGTAGAAAGCGTTATAAGTTCATCGCCGTATTCGAGGTCAACGCCCGTATAATAATAACTTCTGTCAAGACATTCGGCAACGAAGCTGTCGAAATCAGACTTTGAATCGAAATAGACCTTATTCCAGTAGCCGAAAACCTCGCCGTGCTCCTCCTTTGTATTTGTCAAGAAGATAGCGAAGATCTTATACTGGTTACGCTTATAGAGCGTGTCAAATTCGAGCAGGTAGTTGTTTTTAAGGAACTCTATACCCTGTGAGCGGAAATTGGAGAGCGGCTGGAAATAGTTATGGGTAATTAAGTTATGCCCGTAAAGAAGGAGGTTATTGGGCATTTCCGTCGCGGAGATCTTACCCTGATAATCGGCGAAAATCGTTCCGTTTGCGTTAGTACCGCCGTCGAATAGATGCTTTAAATAGTACTCGTTATCGTCCGCCTGTACAACGGGATACTGGATATACGGATACATCGAGATCCAGCCTACGAAGTCGTTATTCTGTTCATAATACGGGAGATATTCAGCTAAGACCTCGACTTCCTGTTCCTCCTCGGAATCGTCCGAGCCGCTTGAATTATCGTCTTTTAACAGTATCGTTATTTTCTCATCAGAGGCGTTAAGCTCTTTCTGCTCTGCCCAGTACTGCGCGTCCTTATCGTTGCGCTCATCGCGCCACACATAAAAATCGAGCATAGCGAAGCCCGCATACACGAGCGCTATAATTGCGACAAGAAAAATTATTTTTCGCGCAATTTCTCCGCCCGAATCGCCCTTCCAAGGGAAAATCCCGCTTAAAACGCGCTCTGCGGGGTTCATTTTCTTCCGCTTAGGACGGCGGCGCACAACCTTCTTTTGTTTAGTTTCGTTTTCAGGCATTATTTACAACCTTTCGCCTTATACTGTCGGAACAGCAGCTTTACTATCGGGGTTCTTTTCGAGGTATTCATCGAAGCCCTTAACCTTAGAAGTATCCCATGTCCTTCCTGCCCATGAGCCTCCGTTTACCTTATAATACTGGTCGAAATAGAGCGGGCTGTTATTGATATACGCCTTAGATGTATCAACTTCTGCGCTTTCGCCGTCTCTTACGCGGCGCGCGAATACAACGAAGCGTGAATCGACCTCTTTACCGAGCGGGTAATAGCAGGTAGAGAGCGTAAGAAGCTCATCGCCGTATTCGAGGTCTACGTCGGTATAGAAAACGCTTCTGTCCATGATCTGTGCGATATAATCGTAGAACTGACCCTCGTTCTTGATTTTTCTCTGTTTATAGTACGAGAACACCTCGCCGTGTTCTTCCATTGTATTTACATACATAGCGGCGAAAATCTTATATGTTCCCTCCTCCCAGATCGTGTCAAATTCAACAGTCGGGTAGTTTATGTACTGCGAAAGGGTCGCGGAACCGTGCTTCCAGGGGTAGTATTCGGTAAGTTTCGCAAACATCGAGCCGTCTGCGATGTTATGTCCATAAAGAATAGTATTAGCGGGGCGGGTACGGGAGGTAAACTTACACTTACTATCGCAGAAAATCGAACCCTTCTTTGTTTCGGTAAGGTCAAATTCACGGTAGAGGTAGTAGTTATTATCGTCCGCCTGCATTACAGGGTAGTCGATAGGCGTTCCGTCAACCTTGATCCAGCCTATCATATCCTTATTTTCCTCATATTTCGCTTCATATTCCGACATTACGGGAAGAGGCGGGAGGGTCGTGGTCGTAGTAGTCGTGATTTTCGGGGTAGTTGTCGTCACCGCTGTCGTTGTCGATTCCGCAGCCGTTGTAGTATCGCTCTCCTCGGCTGTCTGCTGTTCTCCGCAAGCGGAAGTGCTTACTACGATTGCAAGTGCCGCTGCTGCTGCGGCAAAGCGCTTAAAATTCTTCATGTTAAAAGTCCTTTCTGATTTATATTACTGTTCAAGTGTTTTCAACAAATCCGGAAGCACGGAAAATTCTTTCAGACTGCCCGCTCCGCCGTCCGCCTGTCCGAAGCCGTAAGCCGCGTGGATAAACGGTATGCCCGCTTCCATCGCCGCGTTAAAGTCGCCCATAGTATCGCCGATATATACGGGATTTTTCAGCCCGTACCGCTCGACAAGGACGCGGTTCGTACCGCTTTTCGGGAGAAGCGTATCTCCGTGACACAAATTTCCCTCGAAAAAATGTTCAAGCCCGTGCGCGGTAAAAAACGCCTCGATATATCCGCGCTGACAATTGCTTACAATAAAAAGCCTGTAATTATTTTTCAGCTCGGCAAGCGTTTCCGTCAGCTTCGGGTAAAGCGTTCCGCCGAGTTTACTTAAAACTCTGTTTTCGCTCGCGGAAATTACGCGGACGATTTCCGATTTTTCTTTTTCATTCGCCATCGGAGCTAAATCGGAAACTATCTCGTCTAAAAGCTTCCCCATCTCGCCGGCAACCATCTCTGCCGTAATTTTTGTATCAATCCCAACCTCAGCGAAAGCCTCGTTCCACAGCACGCTTACCGCGCCCGTAGCGTCCCAGAGCGTTCCGTCAAGATCGAATATAAGCGAATCGAATTTCATTTTATCACCTGTCATAGCTAAGCAGTTTGGACGTATCCCAGTTTCTTCCCGTCCAGCGCTCGCCGCCCTCCTTTTCATACTGGTAAGTGAACTTCAAGGGGGTCGGATTTACCTGCGCCTTTTCTACGTCAACCTCCGCACTCTCGCCGTCGCGAACCTTACGTGCAAAAACTACACAGCGCGTGTCGGTATTCTCATAAGGCGAATACATATAACATGTCGAAAGCGTAAGAAGGCTGTCGCCGTATTCAAGGTCAACGTCTGTCCAAAGGATACTTCTGTCCATTATATCGAGGACGTAGCTGTTAAACTCCTCCTTGCTACCGAACTCAAGCACCTGCGTATAGGGGTAAACCTCGCCGAGATCCTCGCGGGTGTTGAATAATACCGCCGCAAAGATCTTCCATTCCGAAGCCTCATAGAGGGTGTTGAACGTAAGAGTAGGGTATTCTTTATAAAAGCCTAAACGGTCGCTGTAATCGCCATGGAGCGTTGCGTTATAGTAGCGCGTAAGCTTCGCGAACATCGACCCGTCCCATACGTTATGTCCGTAAAGGATCGTGTTTCCCGAAATTCTGCCGGGCTGGAAAACATTTCGATAATCGGCGAAAACCGCGCCGCTTTTTATTTCGGTATGTTCAAAATTATGGGTAAGGTAGTAATCGTTATCAGCCGCCTGCATTACGGGAAGGCTTACGATAGTATTTTCACCGTTTCCGAGCTGAATCCAGCCTACGGTGTCCTTATTCGCCTCGTAGACGCCCATCATCTGTTCCATGATCTGCGGCTTTTCGGCGAGGATCTCCTGTCTTTTTTCATCGTCAAGGTTTACCGAGCCGTTTATATAAATATCCTCGACAGCCTTATCGGAGATCTGCGTCTGGACAGTCTGCGTAAAAACGTCCCAGAGAACCGAGCCGCCTGTTACAACAAGCGCAACAACCGCTACATCAAAGACGATTTTCCGTATCGACTCCGCCGCGCCGTCGCCCTTACAGGGGAATATCGAATGGATGATCCTCGTAAAAAGCGGGGGCTTTTTCGGACGATCGTCAAATTCGTCGTCCTCCTCGACCGCCTTGTTCTTTTCAGGCTTCGGCGGCTTATAATTGCCGCTTCTCCGGCTTTTCGGTCTTTTAGTAAAATCTGACATATTATTTTCCTTTAATATCCCTTTCGAGCATTTTAAACGCTGTAAACGCCGCGCTTAGCCGTACAGCCCCGCGGTTATCCTCCGCTTCCGGAAAAAGCGTTCCGTCGAAGCAGAATTTTTCCGCGTAAGTTCCCTTTTCCGAGGAGATCCCTATCCACACTGTTCCGACAGGATCTTCTTCCGTTCCCCCGTCGGGACCTGCTATGCCGGTCGTTGAAACGCCATAGTCCGCGCCGCTTACCTTTCGTATGCCCTGCGCCATTTCAGCCGCCGTTTCGCGGCTTACCGCGCTGAACTGTCCGAGCGTTTCAGCCTTTACTCCGAGGAGCTTCATTTTCGCCTCGTTCGCATAGCTGCATACCCCGAAGCCGAACACTTCCGAAGAACCCGCGACGGAGGTTATTTTTTCCGACAGCAGCCCGCCTGTACAGCTCTCGGCTGTCGAAACGGTAAGGCTGCCCGCTTTTAGTAATTGTACTACATTTTTTACCTGTTTGTCAAGGTCTTGCGCCATTTTACAACATTTTACCTCCGTTTTTTCAGTATCTCCTACATAATAAAACTCTTTTTCGGGCGAAAATGTTTCAAAAAGACGAAATTTTTCGTCAGATTTTCACACAGCTCTTACGCCTTGAAATCTTTTACAGTAATTCCCGCGACAGCCTTTTCGATAAGCTCAGAGAAATCGAAGCGTTCTTCGGCGGCTATTACGTCCGCGAGAACGGGTCTTGTCCGCGGGTGGCGGGGCGTGAAAACGGTACAGCAATCCTCATAAGGCAGTATCGACGTTTCAAAGGTGTCAATCTTACGCGCGATTTCGATAATTTCCTTTTTATCCATTCCGATCACGGGGCGGAAAACGGGAACGTCGGAAGCCTTGTCCGTACAAGCAAGCGCCATAAGGGTCTGGCTTGCGACCTGACCGACGCTTTCGCCCGTAATAAGCGCCTTGTAGTCGTGTTCCTCGCAAAGCCTGTTCGCGATCTTCATCATAAGCCTACGCATAATTACGGTAAAATATTCCTCGGGGCAGTTGTCGCGCAGCGCTTCCTGAATCTCGGTGAACGGAACGCAGTAGAAGCGTATATCCCCGCAGTATGGCGTTAATTTTTCGCACAGCTCCTCTACCTTTAAAAGAGCGCGTTCGGAGGTATAGGGCGGGCTTTGGAAATGAATAGCGTCAACATTGATACCGCGCTTCGCCATCATATACGCGGCTACGGGGCTGTCGATTCCGCCCGAAAGGAGTAAAAGCGCATTGCCGCTGCTTCCGACAGGCATACCGCCCTGCCCCATAATACGTTCCGCGTTGAGATAGGCTTTTCCGTCGCGGATTTCGAGGATTACGGTAACGTCGGGGGTGTGAACGTCAACCTTTAAATGGTTGTATCGGCTCAGGATCGCCGCGCCAAGTTCGCGCTGGATATCGGGAGTTGTAAGGGGGTAGGACTTGTCCGAACGCTTAGCCTCGACCTTGAACGTTCTCGCCGCACCGAGCGGTTCTTCGAGATAGGGCAAGCCGAGGGAAACGACCTGTTCCCAATCGGTCGGGAGAACGGCGGAACGCTGAATTGCGGCGATACCGAAAATGCATTTAAGCTTCTTTATCGCCAGTTCAATGTCCGCCGCCTCGTTAAGCGGCTTTACGAAAATTGTGGACTGCCGGCGGGAATATTCAAACTCGCCCGCCTCGCGAAGCCGTCTTCTGATATTCTTTACGAGCATATCCTCAAAAGTGTTCTTATTAAGACCTTTAAGGGCGATCTCGCCGTATTTTACCATTATAACTTCCTGCATAATTTAAATCCTTTCGTTTTTCTCATCTTCTGAAGCGTTCTATACCGCGCTTTATTCCGTTCGCAAGCGCGTCGATATCCGCGTCTGTCGTTTCGGGCGAAAAGCTTGCGCGGATCGCACTGTCCGCGTCGGAGTCGCTTACGCCGAATGCCGAAAGAACGCGGCTGGTTTTTCCGCGTGAGCAGGCGGAACCGCTTGAAACGTAGATCCCGCTTTCTTCGAGAAAATGCAGCATGATTTCACTTCTTACTCCGCGGACGGAGAAGTTAAGAATATTTTTTGAACATTTTTCCCCGCTGTTTATAACAACATTATCAAACTCCGACAGCGCAGTGCGAAGCCGGTCGTTGAGCCTTATAAAGTATTCCGAACAGTCGGGATAACCGCTGACCGCCGCCGCAAAGCCCGCTATCAGATCGACGGGTTCCGTTCCGGAGCGGAGATTTTTCTGCTGACCGCCGCCATAGAGAAGCGGCGCGAAGCGAACGCCCTTTGCCGTATACAGCGCGCCCATACCCTTTATGCCGTGGATTTTGTGCGCGGAAAGGCTTATATAATCGGCTTTAAGCCCCTTTGACGGGAGCTTGCAGAAGCCCTGGACAGCGTCGATATGGACGAGGGTTTTCGGGTTTTTCCGCTTTACGCCGTTGTAGATCTTTGACGCGTCGGTTATATAGCCTGTTTCGTTGTTTACCCACATAACGCTTACAAGAAGAGTATTTTCGTCAACCGCGTCGATCACCGCCTGTTCAAAATCCTCATAATCCTTCGGAGCGAGCCGGACTGCCTCATAGCCGTCCGCGCAGAGCTTATCTATCGCGGCGGAAACGCTGGGGTGTTCCATAGCGGAGGTGACGATTTTACGTCCGCTGTGACGATAAGCGGCAGCCGCGCCGAAAATCGCGGTATTATTGCTTTCGGTCGCGCCCGAAGTGAAATAGATTTCGCCGTCAAGTCCGAGCTTATCGAGAATTGTTTTTTTCGCGTTTTTTACGACAATTTCCGCGTCAAGCCCCACTCTATGGAGCGAGGAAGGGTTACCGAAATTGTTTCTCATATTTTCAGCGGCGGCGGTTATTGCCGCTTCACAGGGGCGGGTCGTTGCCGCATTATCGAGATATATCATACAGTGTGACCTCTTTTACCGAATAATAAATACTGATAACTGATAGCGGCGGCTTTGCCGGATTTTTTCAGCAGCCGCCGAAAATCAACCATTCCTTTTTATTATACCACATTTTTACAAAACAAGGAATAGTATATTCAAAAAAATTTGCACAAAAATATATTTAAAATACGGCTGCGTAGTGCAGACCGCAAACGAAAGGACTGATTTTATGACAATAACAAAAAGGGGCTTTGTGCGCGTTATAAGCTTTTCGGTAGGAATTGTCGCCGCGCTCACGGTTTCGGCGGGGTTAAACTACGGACTTGCCCGACAGGCGCGCAGGAGCCTTGAATACACGTATCTGCGCGCGATCGAGGAGCTTTCGCTAAATCTTGACAATATAAAAAACGACCTTGAAAAGGGAATGTACACAAACAGCACATCTATGCTGTCCGACCTTTCGGGGAAGCTTTGCAGTGACGCTGCAACGGCGAAAACCGCGCTTTCACAGCTTCCGATAGAGGAGCTTAACCTCGAAAAAACGTACCGTTTTCTTTCGCAGGTCGGGAACTACTCGAAGTCGCTTGCGGAGAAATGCGCGAACGGCGAGCGGCTTACCGACGAGGAGCGGGAGAACATTTCCGCGCTTTACGAGTACGCAGGACGGCTAAGCGGGAGTATGTGGGAGGTCGAGGAGCAGGTAAGGAACGGAGAAATAACGTTTTCACGTGTTAAAAGTGCCTCTGCGTCGGGAGCTGACGGCGGCGGGGCTGTATCGGTCACTGATGGATTTCAGGGCTTAGAAAACTCGGATAACAGCTATCCGAGCCTTATCTACGACGGACCTTTTTCCGACCACATTCTTGAGAAAGAACCGCTGATGCTGAAAAACGAGGCTGAGATCCCGAAGGAGGAGGCGCTAAGCCGCGCGCTTATGCTTACGGGCGGTGAACAGCTTACCGAAAGCGGCGAGGAGGCGGGGAAAATGCCGTCCTACGTTTTTGAAAATGACAAAACGACAATTGCGGTGACGAAGGCGGGCGGGTACTACTCATATATGCTGTCCGAGAGGCAGATCGGAGAGCAGAGAATAACTGCGGACGAGGCGATGGAGCTTGCGGAAGATTTTCTTGAACGGATCGGGATAAAGGACGCGGAGGACACGTACTATGAGATACAGCGCGGGGTTTGCGTTGTGAATCTTGCGGCTGAACAGGACGACGTTATTCTTTACACGGATCTTATAAAGGTCGGCGTTGCGCTTGACAACGGGGAGATACTTTCGTTCGACCTGCGCGGATACCTTACCAATCACGTGATACGCGAGCTGCCCGAAGCGGGAATTTCGGAACAGGGAGCTATATCGCGGGTTTCGGACGCGCTTACCGTCCACGGTGCTTCGCTTTGTTTGATTCCGACGAACGGTCAGAACGAAACGTTCTGTTACGAGGTAAGGTGCACGAGTAAAAGCGGGCAGAATGTGCTTATTTATATAAATGCGCTTACGGGGCGCGAGGAACAGATACTGCTATTAAAAATAGGACGGAATGGAACGCTTACGGTATAAAAAATTTACCGCGCTGATGTTAAACGTCAGCGCGGCTATTTTGGCGTCGCAGGTTTTTGCTCTGCCTTTATGGAAGGATAAACTCAGAAGATGTCATAAACTAAGGACGGTTATGAAGCGTACCCGCCAATAATCCGTAGAAATATCGGCACGCTTTACCGTTTCGCCGGGCGAGGGGCTATAGATCATCGTTCCCTCACCGACATACACGCCGCCGAACGAGGCTTTCCCGTTTGGCTCGGCTGAAAAATAGACGATATCGCCTCTTTTTATATCAGCGATCGGCGCGTTTTCGCCCCATTCTATTTGTTCACCGATCTGGCGCGGGCAGTTCACGTAGCCGTTTTCGCGGAGGACGTAATAGATGAACCCCGAATTATCGAAACCGTCTGCGGGGGAAGCTCCGCCCTCGGCGAATGGTATTCCGACGAGGCTTTCGGCTGTTTCCGCGACAGCGCTTTCGGCTGACTCGTAGCTTTCCGTTTCATCGGGAATAAAGAGCGAGGTTTCGGGCTGCCGCTCGTTTGTTTCCGAAACAATTTCCGAAGTTGCTGCGGCGGCAGTTGTTGTCGTAAACGGCGCGGGTGTCGCAGCGGACTGCGCAGATGAATTTGTTGTATTTATTGTCTGCTCTGTTTCGGCTTCTGTTACTTTGGGTGCATTTGCACAGCCCGCGAGAAGCGCCAGCAGAACCAGCGGAATAATCTTTTTCATATTCTTACACCGTATAACTGTTGGTTTAGGGTATAGCTTTATTATACCCTCTTTTTTCCGAAAAATCAATTACACAGTGGTTACAAATTATTACAATTTGGTAACATTCTGTTTGCTTGCGGTGCTTATCGGCGAAGCCGGCGCGCACGCCGCCGGGGGTGCGCTGTGAGTGGAGCGAACAGTGTATCCCCACTAGGCGGGCGCGCTTTTCCCGATTTTCGCATTGCTTTTAAAAGAGATTGGTGGCTCCGCCCCCAAACCCCTGCCAAAGGGATTCAATCCCTTTGGAATCCCGGTTTTTATTGCGATTTTCCACGGTTCTGCAAGGCGAAGCCGGCGCTTCCTGACAACAGCCATCGTGCGGTGTCGGCTTATGTATTTATCCAGACCCTCATCTGATTTTCGCCGCGGTTGCCCCACGCGTAATACGGCACAAGCGTAAGCTCCGTCGGTGTTTCGGCAGGTTTTTCTCTCGTATAGAGTTCGGCTGTCCCGCCCACGCGGGTTCCCGACGCGGTAAGCATTACCGTTCCGCCAAGCAGGTCGGGGGTAAATGTTCCGCATTTTATCGGCTTATCTGTGTCAACACGCAGAGAAAGTACGTCGCCGTCATTATCCTTGCCCTCGGCGCAGTACACAAGCGGACCGCGCTGAATAGCGACTGAGCCGCTGTTTTCGGCAATTTTAGCGTTAGGGTACACGAAAAACGCCTCGTCCTCAAGCGCGATTTCGATTTCATCGCCCGCAGATGTTCCAAAGAAATAAGCGTATCCGTCCTTTTGTTCAAAATCAACCGCCGAACCGTTCTTCTTAACCTCAAACTTTTTGCTCCAGGCGGGGATTCTTACGGCGAGGGTCGTTTCGCCGCTCTCTATGGTGTACTTCATCGTAAAGTCGTAAGGGTAGCCTGTTTCACATTTTAGAACCGTGCCGTTTTCGAAACGGACAGTGCCTGCCGCGTATAAGTGACAATAACAAGCCGTTTCACTCTCTCCGTAGGCATATTTTCCGATCGAAGATATAGTTCTTGCGACATTAGGCGGACAGCAGGCGCAGGTGAACCACTCAGGGCGCTGTGGACGGTCGTGCCAATGTGTAGCGGCGATTCCCGAAATTCCGGGAATTACCTCCAACGGATTAACGTAGAAAAATCTTTTTCCATCAAGCTGCATTCCCGCGAGGACAGTATTATAAAAGGCGCGCTCCATAGCGTCCGCGTACTCGCCATTCGGTTCCTTTTCGAGCATTCTCGAAGCGAAGAACATCAGTCCGATTGAAGCGCAGGTTTCAGCGTAGGCAGTATCGTTCGGGAGGTCGTAATCGACTGTAAACGCCTCGCCGATACCCGTTGAGCCGATTCCGCCTGTTATGTACATTCTTTTTCCGGTGATACTTTCCCAAAGGCGGCGGCAGGCTGCGGAAAGCTCCTTATCGTCCTGTTCACCCGCAAGATCCGCCATAGCGGTATAGAGATAGACGGCGCGAACGCTGTGCCCTACCGCGTCAGACTGCTCACGGACGGGGGCAAACGCCTGCTGATACGACAAATCGTCGGAATTATTTCCCCAGACTGTCCAATCGCGCGCGTCAGCCTCTCTGCGATAAAACGCGGTATCAACGCCGCGGACGTTGATGAAATGTTCAGCTAGTTCGAGGCAGTGCTTATTACCCGAAATGCGGTACATTTTTAACAGGGCAAGCTCAACTTCAGGGTGACCGGGATAGCCCTCGGCTTTTTCGGTTATAAAGTGGTTATAGATATGCTCGGCATTTTTCAGCATGACATCGAGAAGGCGGCGTTTACCTGTTGCTTCAAAATAGGCGGCGGCAGCTTCCATCATATGTCCCGAACAATAAAGCTCGTGACCCTCTAGAAGATTTTTCCACCTTTTATCGCGGTCCTTGATTGTAAAATACGTATTTAAATATCCGTCCTCGTCCTGCGCGGCGGCGATAATTTCTATCAGCTCGTCCGCCTTTTTTTCAAGCTCATTATCGGGGAAAACAGCCAATGAATACGCGACCGCCTCAAGCCACTTCGCCGCGTCGCTGTCCTGAAAGACCATTCCATAGAACCCATCTCCGACGTCCTCGCCCCTGAGCGCCTTAGCAGCGTTGATGAAATTACGGACAACGTGACTTTTTTCAGCTCCCGCCCTGTCGTGAAGCACCTCGTACTGGTACGGGATAACGACTTCTTTTATAAGCTTCTGGTACCGGCTCACAAACCCATCGTCGGGAACGAAATTTTTTACACTGATCTGATTCTGGATTTTCATATTTATCTCCGTCCTTCCTGTTCGTTTACAGTTTCCATATATGCATTATAATCTTTTTTTTCGGATTTTACAATGGATTATCTGCCATTTTATATGGACAATTGTCGGGTGTGAAGATAAAAAAGCGCGGCGAAGCCGCGAAGTGGGTGGGCGGGCGGGGATTTTACGAGCGCAGCGAGCAAACGGGATTAGCAGGGACTATTCGGGAGAGGGCGCGGCGAAGCCGCGTGCTGTAGCTTCAACTAGCCTTTAGAAGCCGGTGGGATAGCACTATTGCTGAAAACCGCCGTTGATCTATGGTATAAATAAGCCGAGGTGCTTTAAAGGCGGGCGCGCTTTTAGCACAAATTACACAGCAAAAAGGCTGTTGCTTATCGCAGCAGCCTTTAGTTCTACATTTTTGATCGTCACATAAAATAAACAACGGTGTTTTCGGGAATAAACGTGTTATTTAAAAGATCAAAGTCAATTTTCATGCTTAAATAAAGACTTTCAAGCTTCCAAACGCCGTCACAATAAAGATATGCAAGTTTGGTGCAGTTACTTACGTCCAGCTCGGTAATTACGTTATAGTACTATATTACTAGAAAACGGAGGGAAACTGGTATGGTTAAAAACCTGCGGTTGTTACGCGAGGA
>CAZAXM010000030.1:0-22687 GCA_964489095.1 uncultured Ruminiclostridium sp.
TTATTATATTTTAGTGTGAGGATTGTGTCAAGTTTTATTATACTACATCACTTTCATTTTGGCTATTTTATTTTACAACTTTCCGCTTTTTTTACAGCCGGCTTAATCGGCTTCTCTGCGCCTTATAAAGCTGTCGTCGTCATATTTATTTATACGGAACGTTTCGAGGATTGAGCAGTACTTATCGACGAGGCACACAAGCCAGCTTTCGCGGTACATCGGGAGTTTTGTTATTGTAAGCGGCCACATATGCTTTCGGATTATATCAAGCTCTCTTACGTTAAGGCTGAATTCCTTTTGAGCATTTTTCCAGGCGGTAAACGGGTGAGCGAAGCCATGAAGCCCGTCGCCGATGTTTGAGGTTTTATGCCAGTCGTAGAGAAAGAAATCGTGTAACAGCGCGCCGCGGATAAGGCTTATGCGGTCGTGTCTGATATGGAGCTTTTCGGCGAGCTTTGCGCTGTACGCCGCAACAGCGAGGCAATGGGCGTAAACCGAAACATTTCCGTGCTGTGTAAAGGTTTTTGTGAGCTGCATTTTCTCGTTGCTTATGATCGGTAGAGCCGCGTTATAAAACTCGTTATCGTTATACATAAATAAATGCCTTTCTTTAAATAACACTGTAAATGAGCCGGCTTTTATGGCGATACCGCGTGATCCCTGCACGGTCTTGGCTTAGCTTTTCGGTATTTCTCAGATATCACGGTCGGTCTGTTCCAGATTAATATTATTTTCATCAATTTCCGTAACATCTTCTCCGCGCGGCTGTAAAACGAAATGACGTATTCTTGCAACTCGGCTCTGAACCGCACCGCCAAGGCTTATAAAACGGTCAAGAGCGAGCTTTTTCGCTTTTTCGAGCGGGAATTTTTTCAGGTAGTCGCGGTAGTGGATATGCCGCGAAATGCTTATGATCGTATCAACGCATACCGCCAGCATCATAACCATATCGTAAATAATAATTGCATTTAAAGGGAGGAGAGCCACGAGCGCGTTTACATACCCGAACAGGATATATACCATAAACAGCGAAAGCAGTCCCCAGAAAAGTGAGGAGATGAGCGAGATACGGTTTTTATAGGTGATTTTAAGCATGCTGTAATCCCAGAATTGTTTATGGAAAATAGTTTCCATGAACCACCCGACGAAATATTCGAGCGTTGTACAGGCGAGCATACCGACGAAATACACTAAAAATCCGTTTTCGCGGAACGGCATACAGCAAAGCAGTATTGTTATTCCGCCGAATCCGTAAATCGGGATATATGGGCCGCGCAGAAATCCGCGGTTTATCCAGCGGCGGCGGTACAGCGACTCGATCGCTGATTCCTGAATCCAGCCAATGTTACAAAAAAGAAAAAACAGGAACATCACACGGGGCATTCCGTACAATGCAAACAAATTCATTCAGATTTCCTCTCTTTTGTCAGGGGTTTGACCTGACCTGCTCCGACGTTATAGAGCCGTTTATTTTAGAAATATCAATTTCAACCCAGCTGGGCGCGCCAATACGGATTTCGCGGCGGGCCTCGTCGATACTGTCGGAATAATTTTTCAGAATGCTGGCCTGAACGCGCGTCTGTGGGTCGGCGCTATTATTCATAGCCAAATAGTCGGAATCGTTTTCGTCGATCGAAGAATAGATATTTATTACGTCGGGACTGTCTTTTTCGACAACAACGCGGCAGACTGATGTTATTGCCTCGTCGTTATAATCGGAAACGTAATATACGATACATTCGTCTGCGCCTGCACCGAAGCGGACGAATGCCTTATAAACGCACATTTTTTCGTTCACGTTAAGGGTGCTGTTTACTGCGTTTGCTGCGCGCACCGCGAAGTTTTCCTCTGCGCTGTTTACGGCGTCGGTGAACATAAATATGGCGACGCTGAAACCGAGCGCTGCCGCGACGATTACCGCGAGGAATGTAATAAGAACGCGGGGAGCGCCCTTTTTTTCACGCTTTTTCTTACTCTTTTCGGGTTGAGTGCTGACAGGCGAACTTTCCTCGTTTATTACATTTTCCGTCGGTGTCTGTTCGATTTCGAGCGGCTGTTTAAGGGAATCGAGCGATACCTTTTTTGCACCTGTCGGAAGCGCGGCTTCGGGCGGGGTTAAATCTGTATCCGAAGATGCGGCTGAGCTTTCTTCGGAAAGACGCTTATTTGCAGCGTCCAACAGCTCATTAAACTCGTCGCCTTCCTCTTTTTCTTCATATTTATCAAGATCAAATCCACAGGCGGGGCAAACCGTTTCCTTTTCGGGAACCTCGCCGCCGCATTCGGGACAGTAAATTGTTGACACAAGCGTCACTCCTTTTAAAAGGATTATCCGCGGAACAGTCCGCTTTCGGTTTTATTATATCACACATTTTATAAAATGTCAAATAATATACTTGACATTTGCGAAAAAAAGTATTACAATATGAAAATGAAACTCAAATTCATTTTCGGAGGGGATATGGGATATAAAACGAAACAGGGCGAGCTGATTACCGCGCTCCTGAAGCAGTATTCGGATAAGCATCTTAACGCGGACGAAATCGCAGAGCTTCTCCGTGAGAAGGGCTGTTCGGTAGGGAAGGCGACGGTTTACCGCAATCTTGATAAGCTGACAGCGGGCGGGCTTGTGCGGAGGTACACGCTTGAGGACGGCAGCCCCGCTTGTTATCAATACATTGGTTCTGACGAATGCCGCGAGCATTTTCATTTAAAGTGTCTGCGCTGCGGCGGGGTTATCCATCTTGAATGCGACTATCTCGGCGATCTGAGCAGTCACCTGCTTGAACATCACGGCTTTGAGCTTGATACATCGAAAATCGTGCTTTACGGGATATGTGAAGGCTGTAAGGGAGGGGAAGAGTATGCCGCTGATTGAATGCAGGGACTTGTGTATGAAATACGAGGGCGTGAGCGCGTTCGAGGGCGTTTCTTTTACAGTTGACGACGGTGATTTTCTTTGTATAGTAGGCGAGAACGGGTCGGGAAAATCAACGCTTGTAAAAGGTATTCTCGGTCTAAAACAGCCGAGCGCGGGGAAAATTGTCCTTAATGGACTAAAACAGCGCGAAATCGGCTATCTTCCTCAGCAGACTCCCGCCCAGCGCGATTTTCCCGCAACGGTCCGCGAGGTTGTGCTTTCGGGCTGTCTTAATAGGAACGGCGGAGGACCGTTTTACACAAAGGTGAGTAAGGCGCGGGCAGACGAGATGATGAAGCTTATGAAGATTGATGGGATTGCGAAAAAAAGCTACCGAAGTCTTTCGGGCGGTCAGCAGCAGCGTGTTCTTCTTTCGCGGGCAATGTGCGCAACGGAAAAGCTTCTGCTTCTGGACGAGCCTGTATCGGGGCTTGACCCGATGGTTACGGCGGAAATGTACGAAGCGTTCGAGCGCCTTAACCACGAGCAAGGCGTTACCATTATAATGGTTTCTCACGATATTCACAACGCGGTTCATTACGGAAATAAAATTCTGCATATGTCGCGCGGGAGGTATTTTAGCGGAACGACCGAGGAATATATGCAGACGGAAACCTTTCATACGATGGCGGGAGGGTGTTTTCATCATGTTAAATGAGCTTACGGAAATATTCAGCTATGGCTTTATGCAGCGCGCTCTTATCGTCGGGCTTCTTGTTTCGCTTTGCGCGGCTCTGCTTGGTACAAGCCTTGTGTTAAAAAGATACTCTATGATCGGCGACGGGCTTTCACACGTTGGCTACGGCGCGTTTGCCATTGCCGCAGCGAGCGGTCTAACGCCGCTTTACATAGCCATTCCGACCGTGATCGCGTCAGCGTTTTTTCTTTTACGGCTGAGCAGGAGCAGCAGAATAAACGGCGACAGCGCGATAGCTATTCTTTCGAGCAGCGCGCTTGCGATAGGAATGATCGTTCTTTCGGCGGCGGACGTGTCGATAGACGTGAACAGCTATATGTTCGGAAGCATTCTGGCACTTACAGAAAATGACGTAATTCTCTCGGTAGTCTGTTCGGTTATCGTGTGCGTGATGTATCTGGTGTTTTATCACAAGATTTTCGCGGTCACGTTCGACGAGAGCTTTTCGAGTGCGACCGGGATACGTTCGGGGATCTATAACACGCTTATCGCGGTTCTTACGGCGGTAATCATTGTTGTAGGAATGCGGCTTATGGGTGCGCTTCTTATTTCCAGTCTTATGATTTTCCCCTCTCTTACGTCTATGCGCGTATGCAAAAGCTTCAGGAGCGTTACGATATGCTCGGTGCTTGTTTCGGTTTTCTGCTTTACGGCGGGATTGCTGATTTCTTATTATATTGACATTCCCACAGGCGCGGGGATCGTCGCGCTTAATCTTATTGTATTTCTGGTTATGTGGGTCATCGGGCGGATCACGAAACGAGATGAATAATGTACAATTGACAAATAACGATTGTTGTATCGTTGTCGCCGATGAACCGGAAAATGGCTAAGAAGAAAGGCTGCTGCACAAATCGCAGTAGCCTTTTCGTGTATGCTTTTTAATTGTCGATCATCAATTCTTATTCCTACTTTGAAAATTTACTTTTCATAAGAATGATACAAACTACGACTGCCAGAACCGCCGCGACAGCTGTCGAAAACCATGTATACGGCATCGGCAGGTCAACCGTATTCATTCCGTAAAAGCTGAACACGATATTTGGAAGTTCGAGAACGATCGTCATAACCGTTAAGACCTTCATAGCCTGATTCAGGTTATTTGAGATAATATTCGCGTAAGCGTCCATCGTATTTGAGAGGATATTCGAGTAGATATTACTCATCTCGATAGCCTGTTTAACTTCGACAAGTACGTCCTCAAGCAGTTCCTGGTCGTCGTCATAAAGCTTAATTATACGTCCTCGGAGCAGCTTTTCAAGCACGCTTTCTGTCGATTTGAGAGATGTAGAAAAATAGACGAGCGATTTTTCAAGTCCTAGCAGCTGTAAAAGGACTTTATTTTTCATTGACTTGTGGAGCTGTTTCTGCGAGTAGTTGAAGATCTTATCAATTTGTTTCAGGAATTGGAGATATTTAGCGGCAATTCTTAACAGCAGGCAGAAAATGAACCGCGTCTTGAACTGCGTTTTTATATTTTTGACAACTCCCTTGGCGAAATCGTCGATAATGGAATTTTCTTTAAGGCTTACGGTAATAACATAGCTGTCCGTAAGGATAATGCCCATAGGCATCGTGTAGTAGGAAAACGTCTGGTCGTCGTCCTCCGTGCGTTCCGCGACAGGGTAGTCGAGGACGATAAGGGTCTGCCCCTCGTCGCTTTCGATACGCGAGCTTTCCTCTTCGTCAAGCGCGGAGCGGATAAAGTCGCGGTCGATCCCCAGATCCGATTCGAGGCGGGTTATCTCAGCCTCGGTCGGCGCAGTCGCGGAAATCCAACAGCCTGCTTCGATTTCCTCGACTTCTTCTATTGTGTTTTCAACTGTTTTAAAGAATTTTAGCATAGCCTTCTCCTTTTAATGGAATAGGCTATCTTTGACAGCTCTATTCCGCGATATTACGTTTTCGCCCGACGGGATCGTTCGCTGTCATAAAATTCCACCAGTCCTTTCAAAAAGATTACATTTTATTTTACCACATTTGCGTTAAAATTGCAACAGTTTTTTTCCGTATTATAACAGATTCAGGGCATTGTTAAATATTTGTAAAAAAATTCACAAAATCACTTGAAATTTTTAAGAAAATGTTGTATAATAATATTTGATTTGGCAGGCGTTACGCTTGCCCTAAAGAAATTTTAAGGAGATGAACGATATGTTCGGTTTTCTGGCAATATCAGCCGCTGAAGCCTATACCCTCACCCCGTCCGACGACGGCTACTGGGGACTTGTCGGCTCAACGGTCATAACGGGTATGGTTGTCGTCTTTTTGGCACTCGCGATCCTTATAGGCATTCTTTACCTTATGGGCTTGGTTCTCGGCGGCAAGAAAAAAACCAAACCCGAAAAAACCGAAGCTGTTCAGCCTGTAGCTGTTCCCGAAGCGGAGCTGATTCAGGAAGCTGACGAGGACGACAGCGAGGTTATCGCGGTAATTTCCGCCGCAATTGCCGCTTACAGCGAGGTTGACGGAAAACGGTACCGCATAACGAGCGTTAAAAAGCGCGAAAAGAACCAGCGTTCGGGTTGGAGCGCGGCGGGCGTTATCGAAAACACAAGAGGCTTCTGAAAGCGGAAAGGTATGGTTAAAATATGATTGACGTATTTCTGAATACAGTCGCGAATCTGTGGCATGAATCCGCGTTCTGTAACATAACACTGCCACAGGGCATAATGCTGCTCATCTCCTTTTTCCTTATGTACCTCGCAATCGTCAAGGGTTACGAGCCTATGCTCCTTCTCCCGATCGCATTCGGTATGGCGCTCACGAACATTCCCGGTGCGGAAATGTACCACCCAAATTTTTTCCTTACGACTGATGTCGATTACGGTCAGGTTCTCCACGAGGGCGGCTTGCTGGATATAATTTATCTGGGCGTTAAGCTGCAATTGTTCCCGCCGCTCATCTTCCTCGGAATCGGCTGTATGACTGACTTTGGTCCGCTTATTGCGAACCCGAAGAGTTTCTTCCTCGGCGCGGCTGCACAGAGCGGTATCTTCTTCACGTTCCTTGGCGCATGTGCGCTTTCTGCTACGGGTCTTGTTGACTTTACGCTCAGACAGGCGGCTTCCATTGCGATTATCGGTGGTGCGGACGGTCCTACGGCGATTTACTTAACATCAAAACTGGCACCTGAAATGCTCGGTTCGATAGCGGTTGCGGCTTACTCGTATATGGCGCTTGTTCCTGTAATCCAGCCGCCGATCATGCGTGCGCTTACAACCAAAAAGGAACGTCTTGTAAAGATGGGACAGCTCCGTCAGGTTACGAAGCGCGAAAAAATCATTTTCCCCATTGCGGTTACGGTTATCGTATCGTTCCTTGTTCCATCGGCTACCCCCCTTGTTGGCATGCTTATGCTCGGCAACCTGTTCAAGGAAAGCGGCGCGGTTGAACGTCTTGTAAAGACTGCTTCAAACGAACTTATGAACATTATCACAATCATGCTTGGCGTAACGGTTGGCGCGACAGCTACGGCGGATAACTTCCTCAGCATGAAAACGATAATGATTATTGTTCTTGGTCTTATTGCGTTCAGCATTGGTACAGCCTGCGGCGTTCTGCTCGGAAAGCTTATGTATGTTCTTTCGGGTGGAAAAATCAACCCGCTTATCGGTTCTGCGGGTGTATCCGCGGTTCCTATGGCTGCACGTGTTTCGCAGAAGGTTGGTCAGGAAGAGAATCCTTCGAACTTCCTTCTTATGCACGCGATGGGTCCGAACGTAGCGGGTGTTATCGGCTCGGCTGTTGCGGCAGGCGTTCTGCTCGCGGTATTCGGATAAGAACTATAACATGACAGCACCGTTTCTGCACGGTGCTGTCAGTTTGTTGAAAAAACTGTTCAGAGAGTGTTTATTCGTCTTGCTAAGATTTTCAATCTGATAAATCGTGGGAATTTGCAGCAAAAACGGGATTCCAAAGGGTTCAAATCCCTTTGGCAGGGGTTTGGGGACGGCGTCCCCAATCTCTTTTTCTCTCTTTTCATCTTTTTCGACAGACTGACAGCACCGTTTTTTTGCACGGTGCTGTTTTTTTATTCACAATTGTATAGACTTTTTGTGAAAAGTATGATATAATATACCTATAATATGCTTGTAAGGTATGCGCGGAGGAACTGACGATGAATTTGCTTCACATGAAGTACGCGGTAGAAATCGCCGAAACAAATTCAATAAATAAGGCTGCGGAAACGCTTTATGTCGGACAGTCAGCCTTGAGCCGCGCCATTAAGGAGCTTGAAACATCTCTCGGAGTGACGCTTTTCGAGAGAAGCGCGAAGGGTATGTTCTTGACCCCGAATGGCGAGGTTTTCATAAGATATGCTAAAACTGTCCTGAAACAGGTTGACGCAATCGAAACTATGTTCAGCGGCGGAAATGCAACAAAAAAGAGGTTTTCGATCTCTGTTCCGCGTGCAAGCTATATAACAAGCGCGTTCGCTGATTTTTCAAATTGCCTGGCGAGCGATTCTGAAGTAGAAGTGTTCTATAAGGAAACAAATTCCCTCCAGGCGATAAAGAATATTTTACAGGAGGATTATAAGCTCGGCATAATCCGCTATGCCGAGGATATCGACCGTTATTACAAGAATATGATGGACGAGAAGGGACTTGATTACGAGCTTGTAACCGAGTTCCGGTATGTCGCCGTTATGAATGCCGGCTGCCCGCTTGCAGAAAAGGAAACCATAACCTATGACGATTTAGCGCCCTATATCGAGGTAGTCCGCGCCGACCCTTATGTTCCGACAATGCCTTTTGCGGAAATGAAAAAGGAGGAGCTTCCCGATAATTCGGGCAGGCGTATTTTCGTCTTTGAACGAGGCAGCCGTCTTGAACTTCTTGCCGAAAATAACGCCGCCTATATGTGGGCGTCGCCTATCCCGGAAAAACTGCTTAAACGATACGGTCTTGTACAGCGGCTCTGCGTCGATAATAAGCGCATCTACAAGGACGTGCTTGTCCACCGCCGCGATTACAGGTTTTCCGCCCTCGACAGCGCGTTTGTCGAAAGTCTGGTGCGCTCGAAGCGGGAAACTTTTTCAAAGGAGATTATATGAAGCTTTTTATTGCGTCTGATATTCACGGAAGCGCTTATTACTGTCGCCTTATGCTTGAATGTTACAGGGCAGAAAAAGCCGACAGGCTGCTGCTGCTCGGCGATGTGCTTTACCATGGCCCGCGAAACGACCTGCCCGAAGAATATGCCCCAAAGCAGGTTATCGCTATGTTGAACGAGCTGAAAAACGAAATTCTCTGCGTAAGAGGCAACTGCGATACCGAAGTCGATCAGATGGTTCTGGAATTTCCCGTTCTTGCCGATTATGCGCTGCTCAGAATTGATAACAGGACGATTTATGTGACGCATGGGCATATATATAATGAGAACAACCTCCCGCCGATTCAGAAGGGAGATGTTCTTCTTAACGGTCACACTCATGTTCCGAAATGCGTTAAGCACGAAAATTATACCTATATGAATCCCGGTTCGGTTTCAATTCCGAAGGAGAATTCTCACCACGGCTATATGACGCTCGAAAACGGCGTTTTTCTCTGGAAAGACCTTTCGGGGACAATTGTAACCGCGATTTCCGAATAAAATCGGGTAAAAACCGCACAATAAATGTGTTCAAAAATTAAACAGGAGGTATTTTATGGAAACAACGGAAAGAAAGATTGTTGACGGCGTTGAGGCTCTGGAAGCTGCCTTAAAGCGCGTCAGAAAGGCGCAGAAACGTTTTTCAGCCTACTCACAGGAACAGGTTGACAAAATCTTCTTCGCGGCAGCTTCCGCAGCTAATAAGGCGAGAATACCGCTTGCGAAAATGGCGGTAGAGGAAACGGGAATGGGTGTTGTCGAGGATAAGGTCATAAAGAACAACTATGCCTCGGAGCATATTTACAATGCATACAAAAATGTTAAAACCTGCGGAGTTGTCGAGGAGGATACAGCCTACGGCGTAATCAGGATCGCCGAGCCTATCGGCGTTATTGCAGCCGTTATCCCTACGACAAATCCTACTTCGACTGCAATATTCAAGTGCCTTATCGCACTTAAAACAAGAAACGCTATCATAATCAGTCCCCACCCGCGCGCAAAGAAATCCACAATCGCAGCGGCAAAGATCGTCCTTGACGCGGCGGTAGCGGCGGGCGCACCCGAAGATATCATCGAATGGATCGACGTACCAAGCCTTGATATGACCAATCTTGTTATGAAGGAGTCGGATATTATTCTTGCGACAGGCGGACCGGGAATGGTAAAAGCCGCATATTCAAGCGGCAAGCCCGCCCTCGGAGTCGGTGCGGGAAATACGCCCGCAATTATTGACGAAACCGCCGATATCGTTCTCGCGGTAAGCTCGATTATCCACTCGAAAACTTTTGACAACGGTATGATTTGCGCTTCGGAGCAGTCCGTTATCGTCCACAAGGATATTTACGACGCAGTTAAGGACGAATTTATATACCGCGGCTGCTATTTCCTCGACCCGGAAGAAACTGAAAAGGTTCGTAAGACGATTATCATAAACGGTGCGCTTAACGCAAAAATTGTCGGACAGCCCGCGGCGAAAATTGCCGAGCTTGCAGGCGTTAAGGTACCGGAATCAACGAAAATCATCATAGGCGAGGTTGAAAGTGTTGACCTCACAGAGGAATTTGCACACGAAAAGCTTTCGCCTGTTCTTGCAATGTACAAGGCGGAAAACCTCGACGACGCTCTTGCCAAGGCGGAACGTCTTATCGAGGACGGCGGCTATGGCCACACATCTTCTATCTATCTCAACGAAGTTACCG
Organism: uncultured Ruminiclostridium sp.; assembly: GCA_964489095.1. Taxonomy (GTDB): domain Bacteria; phylum Bacillota; class Clostridia; order Oscillospirales; family Ruminococcaceae; genus Ruminiclostridium_E. Next base: position 10,415 of record CAZAXM010000030.1, read on the forward strand.
AACGTGAAAAAATTCTCAGGTTCGCACACCGAATGAAAACCTGCCGTATTCTTGTAAATACACCCTCCTCGCACGGCGGTATCGGCGACCTTTACAATTTCAGACTTGCGCCCTCGCTTACACTCGGCTGCGGCTCGTGGGGCGGAAACAGTGTGAGTGAAAACGTAGGCGTAAAGCATCTGTTGAATATCAAGACGGTTGCCGAAAGGAGACAGAATATGTTGTGGTTCAGAGCGCCCGAAAAGGTGTATATCAAGAAAGGCTGTCTGCCTGTCGCACTTGACGAGCTGAAAAACGTTATGGGCAAAAAAAGAGCGTTTATTGTTACCGACAGCTTCCTTTACGAAAACGGCTACACCAGACCGATTACCGATAAGCTTGACGAAATGGGGATCGCCCACGCTTCGTTCTTTGACGTTGCTCCCGACCCGACCCTTGCCTGCGCAAAGGAAGGCGCAAAGCAGATGGCAGCCTTCAAGCCCGACTGTATTATCGCCCTCGGCGGCGGCTCAGCTATGGACGCGGCGAAGATCATGTGGGTGATGTACGAACACCCCGAGGCTGACTTTATGGATATGGCAATGCGCTTTATCGACATTCGCAAGCGCGTTTACACGTTCCCGAAAATGGGGGAGAAAGCGTACTTTATTGCAATTCCTACCTCGGCTGGTACAGGAAGCGAGGTTACGCCGTTCGCGGTTATTACCGATGAACAGACCGGCGTAAAATATCCTCTGGCAGATTACGAGCTGCTCCCGAATATGGCGGTTATCGACACCGATTTCCATATGAGCGCGCCGAAGGGACTTACCGCCGCTTCGGGTATCGACGCGGTAACTCATGCCCTCGAAGCCTACGCTTCTATAATGGCGACCGATTACACCGACGGACTTGCGCTTAAAGCTTTAAAGACAATTTTTGAATACCTTCCCCGCGCCTACGAAAACGGTCAGACGGACGTTCTCGCACGTGAAAAAATGGCTAACGCTGCTACTATGGCGGGTATGGCTTTCGCAAACGCTTTCCTCGGCGTGTGCCACTCTATGGCGCACAAGCTCGGCGCTTTCCACCATCTCCCACACGGCGTCGCAAATGCTCTTATGATTGAGGAAGTATTGCGCTTTAACGCAAGTGAAGCGCCTGCGAAAATGGGCACCTTCTCGCAGTACGATCACCCGCACACGCTCGCAAGATACGCCGAGGTTTCCGATTATCTCGGACTTGGCGGAAAGACCGACAATGAGAAGCTTGAAAAGCTTATCGCAGCTGTAAATGAACTAAAAGATAAAATCGGCATCAAAAAGACGATCAAGGAATACGGGATCGACGAAAAGGATTTCCTCGACCGCCTTGACGATATGGTTGAGCAGGCGTTTGACGACCAGTGCACGGGCGCGAACCCGCGTTACCCGCTTATGAAGGAAATCAGACAGATGTACCTTAACGCTTACTACGGCGAACACGCCGCTGCCGCGCAGGAAACCCAGCCTGTTGAAGCGGAGGAAAATTTTAAGAAAACGTACAGCAAATCGAATAAATCGGCACGGTAAGGAGGAATTGATATGAATCTGGACAAAATTATAGCCGTAAGAAATCGTAAGACGGTTTACCGTGACGGAGACCGCTGCTTAAAGGTTTTTAACGAGGAGTACTCTAAGGCTGATGTTCTGAACGAGGCACTTAATCAGGCGCGCGTTGAAGAAACGGGGCTTCATATCCCGAAAATCCTTGAAGTTACAATGATCGACGGTAAGTGGACGATAATTTCCGAATTTATAAAGGGAAAGACGCTCTCCGCACTTATGAGCGAAAATCCCGATAAAAAGGACGAATATCTGAACCTGTTTGTTGATTTACAGCTCGAAATGCATGGAAAAACCTGCCCGATGCTCGGAAAACTGAAGGATAAGATGAACAGAAAAATCCGTCAGACAGAGCTTTCGGCGACAGTCCGCTACGACCTGCATACGCGCCTTGAGTCCATGCCTAAGCACGTCAAGCTTTGTCACGGCGACTTCAATCCCTCTAACATTATCATCGCCGACGACGGAACGCCGTATATCCTCGACTGGTCGCACGCAACGCAGGGCAACGCTTCGGCAGACGCTGCGCGGACGTATCTGCTGTTCTGGCTAAGCGGCGATATTGACGGCGCAAAGAAATACTTGAAGCTGTTCAGCGAAAAGAGTAGCACCGCGATCCAGTATATCCAGAAGTGGATGCCGATAGTTGCGGCTTCGCAGAGCGTTAAGGGCAACGAAAAGGAACGCGAATTCCTGTATTCGTGGATTGACGTTGTGGACTACGAATAATACAGTAAAAAAGCCGCGCTCCCCGAAACGGGAAAGGTTTTCGGGGAGCGAAGCTTAATGAAAGGAATACATAAAATGAAAATAACGGTTTGTATCGGCTCATCATGTCACATTAAAGGCTCGCGTCAGGTTGTCGAGCAGCTCCAGTATCTCATCAACGAAAACAATATCGGAGATAAGGCGGAGCTTGCGGGAACATTCTGTATGGGCAAATGTCAGCAGGGAGTATGCGTAACGATTGACGGCGAATTTTTCTCCGTAGCTCCTGACGAGGTAAAAGACTTCTTTAACAAAAATATTCTTGCAAAGGTGATGTAAATGATTATACAGATATGCGTCGGCTCTTCATGCCACTTAAAAGGCTCGGAAAGGCTTGTCGGACTCTTTCAGACGGCAATTGCCGAGAATAAACTTGACGGGGATATTACTCTTGCGGGAAGCTTCTGCACGGGTAAGTGCAACCGTGAGGGAGTTACCATAACCGTTGACGATACGGTTTACACGGGAATCACACCCGAAAACTTCAATACCTTTTTCAATGATAAGGTACTGGCTGAACTGAAAAAGGAAGGGGTATAACGTATGGACTGCCTTACGCTGAAAAAATCAAATTGTAAAAACTGTTATAAGTGTATCCGCTACTGTCCCGTTAAATCTATCCGTTTTTCGGGAAACCAGGCTTACATAATCGAGGACGAATGTATCCTCTGCGGTCAGTGCTTCGTTGTCTGTCCCCAGAACGCCAAGCAGATCGTTGATGAGACCGAAAAGGTTCGCGTTATGCTTCAAAGCGGCGAGCCTGTAATTGCAAGCCTTGCGCCGTCTTTTGTTGCAAATTACGAGGGCGTTGGAATTGAGGCAATGCGTGACGCGCTTAAAAAGCTCGGCTTTTTCGACGTTGAAGAAACCGCGATCGGCGCAACAATTGTAAAAAACGAATATGAACGTATTATCCGCGATGAAGATCGCGACGTTATTATAACCTCGTGCTGCCATTCGGTAAACCTGCTCATTCAGAAGTACTATACCGAGCTGCTGCCGTGCCTTGCTGACGTAATGTCGCCTATGCAGGCGCACTGCGTTGACATAAAGCGCCGTTATCCGAACGCTAAAACCGTATTTATCGGGCCATGCGTTGCGAAAAAGGACGAAGCACAGCATTACGAGGGAATTACCGACGCAGTGCTTACCTTTGACGAGCTTACGGCATGGCTTAAATCGGAGGGCGTGGAGCTTGAAAAGAAGATGGATTCAAAGGTGAACAGCCGTGCGCGCTTTTTCCCGACAACCGGCGGTATACTGAAAACTATGGATATGAGCGACAGCAAGTATACGTATATGGCAATCGACGGAACGGAAAACTGTATTGCTGCGTTAAAGGATATCCAGAGCGGAAAAACCCACCACTGCTTTATTGAGATGTCCGCCTGCACGGGAAGCTGCGTCGGCGGTCCGGTTATGGAGAAGTACCACCGTTCGCCTGTTCAGGACTATATGGCGGTTTCTAAGTTCGCGGGAACAAAGGATTTCGACGTTGAACAGCCCGATATTATTGCTATTCAGAAGCACTTTACCGTCATTGACAGAAAGTTCAAACAGCCGGAGGAATCAGAGATCCGCGATATTCTTCGCCAGATGGGTAAGACGAAGCCCTCGGACGAGCTTAACTGCGGCTCCTGCGGTTATAGCACCTGCCGTGAAAAGGCTATTGCGATCTACCACGGAAAATCCGAGATTTCGATGTGCCTGCCGTATCTTAAAGATAAGGCGGAGAACTTCTCCGATACGATTGTACGTAACACGCCGAACGGTCTTGTTGTTCTTAACGAAAAGCTTGAAGTCCAGCAGCTCAATAAATCCGCGCTGAAAATTATGAACCTTCGCTCGGAAAGCGATGTTCTCGGTGATGGAGTTGTCCGCATTCTTGACCCGAAGGATTTTCTTGAGGTACTCGGAACGGGCAGACCCATTCACGAAAAGCGCGTTTATCTCGCGGAGTATGATAAATATGTAGAAGAAACGATCATTTATGATAAGGAATTCCGGCTTCTTATCTGTATTCTGCGTGATGTTACAGCTGAAGAATCACAGCGTGAGCGAAAGGAAAATATCAGCCGCCAGACGGTTGAGATTGCCGATAAGGTAATAGATAAACAGATGAGAATTGTTCAGGAAATCGCATCGCTTCTCGGCGAAACGGCTGCTGAAACAAAAATTGCACTTTCCAAGCTAAAGGAGTCGATAAACGATGAATAATCTTTGCGCTGATATAGGTTGGAAGAGCATAAACCACGACGGAGAGCAGCTTTGCGGCGACCATATCGATATTATCGAGCAGGACGATAACTCTACCGTTATTGTGCTTGCGGACGGTCTTGGAAGCGGCGTTAAGGCGAGCATTCTTTCAACACTTACCTCTAAAATCATTTCGACAATGATGGCGGAGGGCTTGCCGCTTGAAGAGTGTGTTTCGACGATCGCGGCTACACTTCCGATTTGCTCGGTACGCGGCGTGGCTTATTCCACATTCACCATTATCCATCTTATAAATAATGAAACAGCCGAGCTTATCCAGTATGATAATCCTATGGTTATTTTACTGCGCGACTGTGAGGTTTATAATTACCCGAAAACTGAGCTGAACGTTGACGGTAAGAAAATCTATAAGTCTGTCGTTAATCTTAAGGAAAACGATATTTTTATCGCAATGAGCGACGGCTGTCCGCACGCGGGAATCGGACTTGCTTACAACTTTGGCTGGAAGTGGGAGGATATTGCCGACTTTATGAAAACATTTGCACACGTAGGATACACCGCTAAAACGCTTTCTACGATACTTGTGGACGAATGTAATAAACAGTACGGCTATCGTCCGGGTGACGACGCTACCGCCTGCGTTGTGCGTATACGCTCGCGTGAGCCGATGAACATTCTTTTCGGTCCGCCGCGCAATCGTGACGACGGTGACCGTATGATGTCGCTTTTCTTCTCGAAGGAGGGGAAACATATTATCTGCGGCGGTACAACATCTTCTATCGCGGCAAAATTCCTCGGAAAACAGGTTAAACCTAGTCTTGTTTTTGAACAGAGCGATGTTCCGCCGATAGCGGAGATAGAGGGCGTTGACCTTGTAACCGAAGGTGTAATAACGATCAATAAGGTTATCGAATATGCAAAGGACGCGCTCGACAAAAACGAAAAGTATGAGCATTGGAGCGTGAGCCGCGACGGTGCGTCGATGATTTGCCGAATGCTGTTTGAGGAAGCGACCGACATCAATTTCTACGTCGGACGCGCGGTAAACCCAGCGCACCAGAACCCCGACCTCCCAATCAACTTCAATATTAAGATGAATCTTGTTGAGGAGCTTGTCGCCTGCCTTAAAAAGATGGGTAAGAGAATTAAGCTGAGCTATTTTTAATGACAAGAAAATGGGCTGTTGCAGTATCTGCTGCAACAGCCCATTTGTTATATACGGCAACAACGCAATGGCGCGGCGCCTGAAGTACGCTGCCTTATAAACAGCCGTTTTGTACTTCTTATTCGAGTTCAAATGCACCCGTGTAAAGCTGGTAGTACTTGCCTTTTTCGGCAATAAGCTTCTCGTGGCTGCCACGCTCGATAATTCTGCCCTGTTCAAGAACCATAATAACGTCAGAGTTCTGAACAGTTGAAAGTCTGTGCGCGATTACGAATACCGTTCTGCCCGTCATCAGGCTGTCCATACCCTTCTGAACGATCGCTTCCGTTCTCGTGTCGATGCTGGACGTTGCTTCGTCAAGAATCATTACGGGCGGGTCTGCAACCGCAGCGCGCGCGTTCGCGATAAGCTGACGCTGACCCTGAGAAAGCTGCGCTCCGTTTTCGGTGAGCATTGTGTTATATCCATCGGGAAGTCTGCGTATAAAGTCGTCAGCGTTTGCGAGCATAGCCGCCGCATAAACCTCCTCGTCGGTTGCGTCAAGCCGTCCGTAGCGGATATTTTCCATAACCGTTCCCGTGAAAAGGTTGGTGTCCTGAAGAACCATACCGAGAGAGCGGCGCAGATCGGATTTTTTGATTTTGTTGATGTTGATTCCGTCATAGCGGATTTTTCCGTCGGCAATGTCGTAGAAACGGTTTATGAGGTTTGTGATCGTGGTTTTACCTGCACCCGTTGAGCCGACAAATGCAACCTTCTGACCGGGCTCCGCGTAGAGAGAAATGTCGTGGAGGACAATTTTTTCATCGGTATAGCCGAAGTCAACTTCATTGAACTGGACGTCGCCGCAGAGCTTGGTGTAGGTTATCGTGCCGTCCTCGTGAGGGTGCTTCCACGCCCACGTTCCCGTGCGTTCGTCAGCCTCGGTAAGCTCGCCGTTCATATCGTACTTTGCATTTACGAGGGTAACGTAGCCGTTATCCTCCTCGTGCTTTTCGTCGATAAGCGCGAAGATACGCTTTGCGCCCGCGAGAGCCATAACGATAAAGTTGATCTGCTGGCTGACCTGGTTTATCGGCATTGTAAAGCTCTTGGAGAGCTGTAAAAATGCTGCGATTCCGCCGAGGGTGAGTCCGCCGACGCCGTTTATCGCGAGAATACCGCCGAGAACTGCTATGAGGGCGTACTGGAGGTTACCGAGGTTTGAGTTGATAGGACCGAGAATGTTTGCGAAAGTATTCGCCTCGCGCCCGTTTAAGCAAAGCTCCTCGTTAAGCTTGTCGAAATCCGCCTTGGTCTGTTCCTCGTGACAGAAAACCTTTACGACCTTCTGACCGTTTATCATTTCCTCGATATAGCCGTTTACCTCGGCAATGGATTTCTGCTGACCGATAAAGTACTTTCCGCTCCTGCCCGCGATTTTACCTGTTACGAACATTATCAGCGCAACGAAAGCGACAACGAAAATCGTGAGGTAAATGCTTGTCGAACACATTGCCGCAAAAACAGAAACGATAGTGATAATAGAGGAAAAAGCCTGCGGGATACTCTGTGAGAGCATCTGACGGAGCGTGTCGATATCGTTGGTATAGTGGCTCATAATATCGCCGTGGGAGTGCTGGTCGAAATACTTGATAGGCAGGCGCTGCATATTTTCAAACATTTCGTCACGGATAGATTTCTGAACGCCCTGCGATATAGTAACCATGATGCGGTTGTACAGGAAGGTTGAAACCATACCGATAACGTAGACAACGCCCATTATCCCGAGCATTTTAATAAGCTCGGTAAATACGGGATTTTCAGCGCCGATAAGGGGCGTGATATAATCGTCGATAAGAGTCTGGAGAAACAGCGAGCTTGCAACGCTGGCGAGGGAGCTTAAAAGGATACATACAAGAACGAAAAGGAAAAGCCACTTGTAATCCTTGAAAATATATCCGACAAGACGTTTTGCGGTAGCCATATCGGGCTTGCCGACCTTACCTACTGCGCGCGGACCGCCGGGACCGCCTCTGCGCATCACTGCTGCGGGCTGCTGAGCATTTTTATTTTCATTCGCCATCGTTCTCGCCTCCCTTCTGCTGAGAATAGTATACTTCCTTATATATTTCGTTGTTTTTGAGCAGGTTTTCGTGCGTGTCGAAAGCGTTTATGCGACCGCCGTCAAGAACGATGATCCTGTCTGCGTCCTGAACTGAGGAGATACGCTGAGCAATAATAAGCTTTGTTGTATCAGGTATTTCCTCGCGGAAAGCCTTTCGGATCATAGCGTCAGTCGCGGTATCGACAGCGCTTGTTGAGTCATCGAGAATGAGGATTTTCGGCTTTTTGAGCAGAGCGCGTGCAATACAAAGACGCTGCTTCTGACCGCCCGAAACGTTTGTACCGCCCTGTTCGATATAGGTGTCGTAACCGTCGGGGAAGGTCTGGATAAAGCCGTCTGCCTGCGCTAATTTACAAGCGTGGATAAGTTCCTCGTCGGTAGCGTCGGGGTTGCCCCAGCGCAGGTTCTCTTTAATTGTTCCCGAAAAGAGGACATTTTTCTGGAGAACCATAGCGACCTGATTTCTCAGCGTTTCAATGTCGTATTTTTTAACGTCTATTCCGCCGACCTCAACGCTTCCCTCCGTTACATCATAAAGGCGCGGGATAAGCTGAACGAGGGTGGATTTCGACGAGCCTGTACCGCCTATGATACCGATGGTTTCGCCGGACTTGATTTTAATATCAACATCGGAAAGCGCATTTGTGCCCGACTTATACGCAAAGGAAGCACGGTTGAAGCTGATAGAGCCGTTAGGAACCTCCTTGATCGGGTCGGAGCAGTTCTTTATTGTGCTTTCCTCGTCAAGAACCTCGCAGATACGCTCCGCGGAAGCTCTCGCCATAGTGATCATAACGAAAATCATGGAGAGCATCATAAGGCTCATGAGAATCTGCATAGCGTAAGTGATAATGCTCATAAGCTCGCCCGTGGTAAGCGTACCGTCAACAATAATGAGCTGTGCGCCGAGCCATGCGATAGCGATCATAGCGCCGTAGGTGCAGAACTGCATAAGCGGAGAGTTAAAGGCGAGAACCTTTTCCGCATAGGAGAAATCATCGTAGATGGACTTTGAAACGCCCTTGAACTTTTCGATTTCGTGATCTTCGCGGACGAATGCCTTAACTACTCTCATTCCCGAAACGTTTTCCTGAACAACGTTGTTAAGCTTGTCGTAACGCTTGAAAACACGCTCGAAAACGGGGTGTGCCTTACTCATGATCAGGTAAAGACCAACACCGAGAATCGGGACAGCCGCAAGGAAAACGAGAGCAAGCTGTGAATTGATGGTGAACGCCATAACCATGGAGAAAATGAGCATCATAGGCGCGCGGACGGCGATACGCAGTATCATCTGGTAAGCGTCCTGGACACGTGTAACGTCCGAGGTAAGGCGGGTCACAAGGCTTGCGGTCGAGAATTTGTCGATATTGGCGAAAGAGTAGCCCTGAACCTTATGGAACATATCGCGGCGGAGGTTTCTTGCGAAGCCTGTCGAAGCGATAGCGCCGTATTTACCGCCGCCGAAGCCTCCGAGAAGCGAAATTCCGCAGCATATCACAAGAATCACACCGGATACCACGATATAGGTAAGGTCGCCCTCTCCGTCGTTACCGTTTATACCGTTGTCGATGAGCTGAGCCATAACCCAGGGGATTATAACCTCCATAACCACTTCGAGAACCATAAAAAGCGGTGTAGCGATGGACACTTTTTTAAATTCGCCAACGCGTTTTGCCAAAGTTTTTATCATTTTTGTGTTATTCCTTCCTTTCTCTCTTTCTGCTCCATTTCAAGGAGCTTTTCATTCAGCTTTCCGACAAGTCGTCTGAACTCTTCCTCCTCATCGGGAGTGAATGCCTGTGCAAGCTCGTCCTCGAAGCTATCGATTACTTTATGTATTTTTTCCTCCATTTCGACAGCCTTCTGTGTAAGGACAATTTTTTTCAGCCGCGCGTCCGACATCACCTGTTCACGGACGATAAGACCGTTGCTTTCCATAAGCTGGAGCAGACGTGTTGTGGTTGAGCGGCGTATACCGAACTCTTTTTCAATATCGCGCTGATAGACGTCGTTTTCCCGATTGTGCCATAAATAGCCGATTATCCGTCCGTGCTGGAGGGTCACGGCGTTTGTAGGCGGGCAGGGGAATTGTCGTTCGATACGGCGTGAGAGCTGTTTTACCAACCGTCCGATATGCCTTGAATCTTCCATATATCGTTTGCTCCTTTCTTTTTAATGTTCTTACAAAAAGCACACTGAATGTTAGCAGTACAACTATTATAGCAATTGTTCCCAAAAAAGTCAAGTGCGTTTTTGTGAAAATCTGACGAAAAATGAGCCGCTTATTTTCGGCATAATTGCCAGAAAGCAACTGCACTTGCGGCGGCAACGTTAAGCGAATCAACACCGTTTGACATCGGTATTTTCACGGTATAATCACAGGCGGCGATGGTTTTCTGCGGAAGTCCGTAGCCTTCCGAGCCGAGAACGATCGCGAGTCGCTTTTCCGAAACAAGTGCGGGTTCGTCAACGCTCACCGAGTTGTCCGATAGTGCCATTGCCGCTGTTTTAAAGCCAAGTGCGTGAAGTTCTTCGATCCAGTTTTCGCCTGTATAACCCCACGGAATCTGAAAAACCGTGCCCATACTTACGCGTATAGCGCGGCGGCAGAGAGGGTCGCAGCAGGTCGGTGTAATAAGTACAGCGTCAACGTTAAGCGCGGCGGCGGAACGTATTATCGCGCCGACATTTGTTACGTCGGCAATATCTTCTAAAACCGCGACTCTTTCCGCGTTTTCGCAAAGTCCGACGGTATATCTCGGCGCGAGACGTTCCATTGCGCAGAGCATTCCGCGGGTAAGTTCAAAGCCTGTAAGCTTAGCCATAACCTCTCTGTCGGCGGCGTAGACGGGGATATTTCCGCAGCGGGAGAGGATATTTTCGGCGCGCTCGTTAAGATAGCGACGGTCGGTGAAAATGGAAATCGGTTTACAGCCCGAATTAAGCGCAACCTCGATAACGGTAGGACTTTCGGCAATAAAAATGCCGTTTTCCGCTTCAAGCGAGCGGCGAAGCTTCGCGTCGGTAAGGTTTGCGTAGACGGAAAGTTCGGGGATATTGAGAGATGTAACGTCGATTATGTTCATAAATGCTCCTTCTAAGACACTACCGCGCAATTATTGCCGCGCGAATGATTTGTCATATTTTTGTCAAGCCATGCCGCTGATTTTTCCAGCGCCTCGATTGTTTTTGTTTCGATAACGCATCTTGCGTTACATTCGTCTGCAAGTTTCAGCCGTTCTGTAAGTTCGATTTCGCCATCTCCAAGGGACAGGTGATTCCTCGGCGGATTTTCTGTGCCGTCGTGAGTGTGAAAAGGCTTCAGCTTGTTTTTGTGCTGAAGAATAAAGGGAACATCTTTTTCATTTGTCGCTTTTGAATGCCCGATGTCCCAGGTCAAAACAAAGCAATCCTTTTCGAGCATACATTCTACCGCTCTTTTTTCGTATTCCCGAAAGCCGTTTGTATTTTCGATCGCGATCTTTATATCGGACTGCCCGATCCATTTTTCACATAATTCTGTAAAGCTCCGGAAAGCGGCAATGTATGTTTCAAAATTCCGTTCGTACATTTGCACTTTCCTATCGGGGAGCGTAATGTAGATCCCGTGGTGCATATGCATATTTATTGTAAGCGCCTGTTCCTTATTTTCGTATTTGTCTTTTAGCCCGACAAGTTTTTTTTGCGGTTTCTATCGTCCGTCTTACCGTTTCCAGATAGGCATTTCTGACTAACGGGTTAAAGTCGGCTATATTCAGATTTTCGTCCAGATGGATCGTGTAGTAAATACCCGCCTCGTCTGCTTTTTTGCAGAAATAATCAGCGTTTTCTATTTTATCCAGCTGATATTCGGGGAAGTTCATATTCAGTTCGATAAACGACAGCCCTGACTTTCTGCAAAGGGCGATATTCTCGTCCAGCGTCCTGTTTTCGATCAATGTTGGCATTCCATAACTAATCATTTTTCTCCTCCTGATTTTAAATTGCTGATTTTGGTTCAAAATCCAATTTCATTAAGATTCCGTCGCTGAATGCGCCGTTTTTCACAGTGTTATTACGTATTCTTTTTCTATTCAATATTAAATCAGTCATTGCGGTTTGCAGGCGCAAATTATGAGATTACAGAAAAAGATCTCTCTATTTTATTTCGTGAAAAAAAGTTCGCCCCAAGCGGAAGGCTTGAAGCGAAACTGAGTGCAGAGTTATGCTGCTGGTCGGAGTGACAGGATTCGAACCTGCGGCATCCTGCTCCCAAAGCAGGCGCGCTACCAACTGCGCTACACCCCGTTGAATTGACAAAAGCAAACTACATTACTTTTTTATTTTACCACATTGTCTGCGTTTTGTCAACACATTTCAAAAATTTCGCCGCACGTATAAATTGCAATATAAAGTGTCCACAAAAATCAAGTGACAAACAAGTTTATTTT
>CAZAXM010000031.1:0-22627 GCA_964489095.1 uncultured Ruminiclostridium sp.
GTACATACTTTTTTATATATTTTTTTATTTCTATAAAAAAGGTTAGTATAACCCGTCACACCCGTCACCCTAAAGCGTTAAAGTATACAAAAGTTGACGTCCGTCATACCAGTCACCCGTAACCTTTCACCTGCCTTTACCTGTATAATTTCAGCCCTAAAAAGTACTTTCCGTCCTTTCGGGCAGTCTTACCGAACCGTTTTTCAAGCTCAACACTGAACTTGGTATTGCTCATTTTGTATTCGTTGTTGGCTTCACACCATTTGGAGTAAGCAGCATAGAGGTCTGATGAACGCTCACAGCAACCCTCTCCCAACTCACACCTGTCGTCAACAAAAGCGGAAATAACGTCCATCTCTCGCCGATATTCGCGAACCATATCAAGTACCGCCATCGGCTGCTTTAAGCCCTCTTTTTGCCACAGAATGCAACCGTCCACCGCCCAGCGCAGTATCGCAGAATATTCCCGTTCTAGCTTGCTTTTCAGCTGTCTGTCAACCTTTTCCTGCGGTATTTGAACCGTGAACGGTATCATATGTATGCGCCGCCAAATTCCCTCGTCAGTGCCGCGGATAATGGGCTTGTGGTTGGTCGCCATCCACAGCTTAAATTCAGGCTTGAACTCAAATTCATTTCCGTACAGCTTCCGAGCTGTAACCGCGTCATCACCTGTCAGCTGCTTGATAAGTCCCTCGTTGATCCGAACGCCCTCGTTTGGCTCAACGGTAGTCACCATTCTCGCGCCCTTAAGCCGCGCAATATCGCTGTTAATCCCGTTTCCCGAACCGTTTTTCACCATAATTGTTTCAGGCTGAATATTGCTCACATACTCGCCGAGGATTTCGCGCAGAACGTCAAGAAAGGTGGATTTCCCGTTGCGCCCTGTGCCGTAAAGAAAAAACACGCACTGCTCCGTAACATCGCCCGTCATACTGTAACCGACAGCCTTTTGAATGTACCGTATCAGCTCCTTATCGCCCGCGAAAATATCGTCAAGAAAGCCCTTCCACATAGGACAGTCGGCGTTGTTGGTGTATTCTATCGGGCTGAATTTCGTGATAAAATGGCCGCGCTCGTGAGGGATAAGCTGACCTGTTTTGAGCGAAAGCGTGCCGTTAGGAACGTTAAACGCCATCCTGTGCTTGTCGAGCTGAAACGGCATAACAGGAAGCTTGTGCTGAATTTCCTTTAACATATTGCCCTTGGATTTGTTGGAGCGACTGGCTTTAATGTGCTTTCTGAACGCTTTTTCAAGGTCGCTGTCGTTCATTTCCGAGTAGTATTCCGCCTCCTGCTTCATTGCCTCTGTTGCAACATCTGCCGCGCGCTCCGCTGCTCCGTCAACATCAGCCGTCCACCGCCTTCCGTCCCAGTAGATGAAGCATTTATCCGTGTAATTGTAGCGAAAATCCTCGCCGAAAATGTCAATAAATCGCTGAGCATTTCCCATATCGTCCATTGTGTACAGGGTGGGCGTTGTCGGTTCGGGAGAAGCTCCAGACGCTGAACCGATTCTCACACGAAAACTCGTTGACGATGAGAGCCTCGCTGGCGGCTCATACACCTGCTCGCATTGTTCAATTGCTTTTTGTATCGTAAGCGCGCCGTAGGTTGAGCCGCTCTGCCGCCTGTCCCATTTGTCGCGCATTAAGCCTGATTGGCGGAAAATATTGTCCATAAGCGCGGCGTTGCACCCCGTCCAGAACGCGAGCATATTACAGAAAGCCATATCAGCCTCCGACTGTGAGGCATATTCCGAAAAATTCCCCGCGAAAAGCGACTGAAATTTACAGCCATTTTTCGCTTTTCGCGCAAGCTCCAGCACTTCTGCGGCTGAGCGTGGGAGTTCTCCCGCCTGTACCACCCGCTGAACAGGTTCAACCTTCGCGCCACCGAGATATTTTTCGTGTAACGGCTTGATAGCTTCGGTACAGTCCGAAATATCCTCATGAATAACGCCTATGTTTCTGCCAGTAACGGTGAAAAAACGCCCGCTTTCGTACATTTCAACATTTCCCCTGCGTCTGCCGCCCTTCGGGAGCGTACCGCGACAGATTATGTGAACGCCCTTACCGTTTGGCGAAAGCTCCATATAGCTTTGTAAGCCGTAGGCAAATTCGGCGATGATGTTGTTTTCGCCGTTAAGAAAATTGTGAATTTCATATTCAACGCCGTCAATGTCCACTCCGAAAAATGGCGAATTACCGAACATAAATCCTATACCTGAAAATTTCTCCGCCGCCCTCAAAGCGGTGGAGAAATCCGTCCAGGTTTCGGGATTATTGCTCTGCGCGTTGCCGCCTGTTTTCGGGTTAATCGGTATTTTTCCGATATGGTCGGGATCATCAGGACGCGGCTGTGGAATACTTTTCCAACATATCCAGTTTGGGTATTGCTTTAATTCGCTTGGAATATTTTCGTACATTTCAATAATCTCCTAACCGATTTTGTGCAATCGATTGCACAAATTAAAAGGGATAATCGTCATCGGTTTCGCTCACCGCCGCCGTTTTCGGAACGGAAGGTGCAGCGGGAGCAGCACGGCGAGCAGGTGCGGGCGTTGTTTTGCCTTTCGCCTTATGCTTAATTTTCGGGAAATTTGTCGGCGTATGAAAATCAATTTTTTCGTACTGTTTGTCATTGAAATCATCGTGATACAAATGCACTCTCATTGCCTTACCGACAAGTTCGGAAAGTAAATCCTCAAGTGCCGCGTACTCCTTATCATTCGGCAGGCTCGCCGCTTCAACAACCGCCATAAGCTGCCCGAAATTGAAGCCGCCGATACTCTTGTCGTCATCGTTTTGTTTTTCCTCGGATTTTTTCCAGATAGAATGGAAAATAAGCCCGTTCTGACAAGCCTGCTCAACATCGTTGCGAATGACGTAAACCAGCTTGATAGATTCCTTCCCGTTTTTATTGACATCAACGTCTGCCGCATCAATAATAACCTCGTAATCGCCCTCGGGCTTGAGGGAAAAATTACCCTCGCTCGCCTTGCTTGTATTTGTTCTGAATGCCATAATATTAGCCCTCCTGTATAATTCTTCTTGCGTCCTCAACGCTTCGCGCAACTCCTGCAAGTGCGCCATAGGAACGCATTTTTTCAATAAAATTCTGCTGTTCAGGACGAACACGCCCCATAATGTTTTTTACCTCAATAAACACTGCCTTACCGTCAGATAAGCGAAATCCGAACAGGTCGGAAAAGCCCTTCGGCAGTCCTGTATCAAAGTGCCGCCCGTCATAGGTTACGCCGCTTCCGACATTCGCGCGGAACAGCACAGCAATATCAGCCGTTTCGTTTCGTATTTTATTCTGAATATCATGCTCCATTCAGAAAACCCCTTTCCTTCGCTTGATAGTACGCCCAGCCGGGCTTGTAACCCTTTCTTTTTCCGTACTCTCTCAACTCTGCGTAGCTTCGACAGCTGTCGGGAGTAGAAAAATTCAGCCTAAAGCCTTCGATTTTTTCGAGCACTGTGGTCTGTTCTTCCTCAATTTCCCGCTCCTTTTTTGTGTATTCATATCCGCAAAACGGACAGTGCTGTTTGTCGGAATAGCTGTCGGGATTGTAGC
Source organism: uncultured Ruminiclostridium sp. (assembly GCA_964489095.1). Taxonomy (GTDB): domain Bacteria; phylum Bacillota; class Clostridia; order Oscillospirales; family Ruminococcaceae; genus Ruminiclostridium_E. Next base: position 3,580 of record CAZAXM010000031.1, read on the forward strand.
TTCGGAAGCATTCGGGACACATTTTCACGCTTATCTCCTCGCCCTTTTCGTGTGGTGAGTGGCTTTTCTTTTCGAGCGACCACTCGCGGTCATCATCGGGCATTCCGAACCGCGCGTAATTTCCAACGTGGTCAATGATAATCGCACGTTTGCCCTCGCGGTATCGCATACAGCGCATAGCCTGCTGGATATACAGAGTAAGCGATTGTGTGGGTCTGAGCAAAATCGCACATTCACAATCAGGAACATCAAAGCCTTCGCTTATTAAATCCACATTGCACAGCACCGTAATTTCTCCATCGCGAAACGCCTTGATTATTTCCGCACGCTGTGCTTTTGGAGTTTCACCGTCAATGTGCCGAGCGGAAATTCCGACAGAATTAAACGCTTCGGTTGTCGCTAAGGAGTGCTTAATACTGGCACAATAGCAGATAGCCTTTTTGCCGCTCGCGAGCCGTTTGTAGTAACTCAAAACATCACCGAAAACCGCCTTTTTTATCATTGTCTTTTCGATATCAGCTGTGACATATTCGCCGCGCCGTGTGTGTAACCCAGTGAGGTCGGTAATGCTTGGTGCGTAGTAATCATACGGCGCGAGGCATTTGTTTTCGATAAGCCATTTTGCCGATACTCCGATTAACAATTTATCGTTCACATCGCCCAGACCATCGCCATTCAAGCGTATGGGCGTAGCGGTAACGCCCACACGCAGAACATCGGAAAACTTGTCATAAATTTTACGGTAGCTTGCCGCGAGGGAATGATGATTTTCGTCAGTCATAATCAGCGACGGTTTTTTCATTTTTTCACACCGCCTGCTTGCGATTTGTACCATCATCACATCGCAATAACGCATATCAACGCCCCACCAGATGAACGTTTTAACGATTTGCTCCACCAGCTCACGGCGGTGAACGAGGAACAAAACACGTTTATTGTTGTAGGTCGTCCGCCGCGCTATTTCAGCGAGAATGCAGGACTTACCACCACCGCACGGAAGTACTATGCAAGGGGCTTGATACCCCTCGCGCCACGCCGCTCTGAGTTGTTCAACAAGCTCATTTTGATACGTTCTCAGCGGCATTTTCAGCCTCCTTCAGAACCGTCCGCGCACAATTTGCACACAACACGCGCCCGAATTTTGCCTTTGAAGCACTCGCCAGTTGTGACGCACTCCGCCTTGCTGTTGGTTCGATTACCACGCCGCACTCCTCACAAGGAACGTCGGGAGCAAGTCCATAAAACGAACGGATTGTATCATCAACATATTTCAAATCGTTCGGAATAGCGTAATTTTCAAACATTCCGTTCGGGGTTTTACAGCAGTCGTTACCGTCCGTTTGAGTGAGAAATTGGTAGCCGTTTTCCGAAACATCTGTCCGAATGACAATTGAAAACATTCCCTCAACATTTACCTTTTCATCAAGCAATTTTCCAACAGTTTTTGCTTTAAGCCGACCGTCCTCGCCCGTTTCAACGTGCTGGAGAAAATACACGATCACATCTCGCGGCAGTAGTTCGGTGTTTCGGATAAGCGACCAGAAACGCTCCGCAATTTCTGTGAATTTGTCGTAACCCTTCTCCTTACTTCGCCGCATAAATTCGTTGAGCATAAGGTACTGGCTGTCGTCAATAACGATTGCTTTTGCTTTTACATTTTTGCAAAAATTAAAAATTTTGTCGTAATCATCACTGTTGAGCGTTTCGGAAAATTCGCCCCTAAACGGAAGATATTTTCCGTTCACATTTACAAGTGCCAATTCATCAGCCTTGAAGCCTCTCATAGAGCTTGATTTTCCGCTGCCCGAATAACCTAAGATAAGTACAGGAAGTCCCATTTCACTTAATAATCAGGCTGCTTTTTTTGACAAGCTGTGCGCCTGAAATCTCCTTTCCACTCTTAATTGCCGCCTTGATTGCGAGTTTGTCAACTGTCGGCTCGGAATATTTCAGATACCTGTTCGGAATGTCCGAAATATCGGTTACGTCAACGCTTTCCGTTTCGCGGAACGAACAGCTGACCCGCGCGGTCTTGAATTTTTCGCCGCCGAGAAATGTCGAAAGATAATTTTTCAACCCTTCCATTTTCCTTTCGGCACGCTCGATTTTGTCCTCAAAAACCTTTTTCTCCGTCTTGAACATTTCGATATCCGCTCTAAGATTTTTGCACCAAAGCGCGATATTTTCCTTCTTGATTTCAAGTTCCAATTGAAGCTGTTCAAACGCTTCAAAATCGAGAATTTCTCCTGTTTCCTCGTCAACAAGTGACGTTATTTTTCTGTCAATTTCGTATAGATTAGCCATTTTAATTGTCCTTTCAAATATCAGTATTTTCCGCAATGAACTTTTCAAAGCGGCTTTTGAATGTTGGTCGCTCGCCAACGAATAGTGCGAGCCTGCTCAACGGGTGCCGACACATCTGACAAAGTAGTGCGAATTGTTCCTCACCGGTGTCCTCGTTTGGTGCGTTTTCCAACTCGGCAATTTTCTTTTCCAGTTCCTCGCGTTCGGCATATGCCTTTCGCTTTTCGGCGATAAGTTCCGTGTCAGCCTTGTCGAGCTGTTCGATGTATGAAGCCGCCATTTTTTCGTAAGCCTCGCGGGTGATATAGTCGTCGGGAATTTTCTCAACAATCTGCGTTGCGACCTCAATTGGTCGGTTTTCAAGTTCCTTGCATTTCTGTTCAAGCTTGTTACACGTAGCAGCTAGATCCTGCCTCTTATGCTCCGTGTCAAGATATTTTTGGTAGTTTTTTTTGCTCTGATCGGCGACGCTCTCGAAAGCCTCATTTTGCCGTTTGCTGTTTTCTTCGAGCTCCTTTATTCTTTTTTTAAGCTCTTTGACATTTGTATTTTTGAGGTCGTTGTTTGCTACAATTTCGGTGCGAGCTTCTTCGGACAAAGAAGCTAGGAGTAGGGTTTTTGTCATTCCAATTTGTGCAATCGATTGCACAAAATCCGCTGGAAGATTTTCAACAATTGATATGTAATTGTACACTTGCCTACGCTTGAAGCCCGTTTCCTGTTCACAATATTCCTCAAAGCTGACGTAGCCAAGCTCCTTGTACAGCTTATCATCACGCATTTTCTTAAATCCTGTACACATCTCGTAAAGGCTTTGCTGTGCGAGCTGAGCGGAAGCTATAATCCTGCTGTTGAGGTTAAGAGCCTCAATATATCGCTCGTTGATAGGCTTTTCAGCGTCAGCCGGCGGAGTTCGTTTATTTGGTATTATCATTTTCAAAAATCCTTTCCAATCGTTTTGAACACCTTTTTAACCTCGCCGAATAAGCATTTAACCTCGACTGCCACCAGCGGCAACAGCCACTCGCCGCCGACTGCGAAATGTCCGCGGAAATTGTACGCTTGTCCAACCAACACGGCGGTGACGATAGCGACCGCCACAATCGCCGCGAGGGTTAGCGTGAATTTGGTAAACCTAGTCATTTTCATCCTCCTCGCCAGTGTCCTCAAGCGTCAGCATATACCCGTGATTGCGGTACTTAAAAGCCAGCTTCGCTCGCCGCGAGGTTTACCAGTTCTCGTTCAGCTTCGGGGAACTTTTGGCAGAACGCATTCGCGATTGAAGCGGCACGGGTGTAGTAGTCAATTTGGGTATTCAACTGATGCCTCCTAAAGATTTTAACTTTTTCAGCCTGTGTTCCAAATTTTTGATATCCAGTCCCCATGCCTCGTAAGCAACTTCTGTGTTGACGCGCTGTGCATTCCAGACAGGCGTGTCGCGCTCTATCATTAGTTCGCGTGCCTTGCGCTTCAGTTTGCACACGGTTGTGTTTCCCGTACCGAAAAGTGCCTTTATTTCGGAGTTTGACAGCTCCGTGCGCTCGTAGTAAAGCCGTATCGCAAGCTCAATTGATGTTACCTGCGGTATGCGGACGTTTATTGCGCTTGTTGGCATTTGGTTCACCTCCTTCGTTTTCAAAATCTTCCTTTCTAGGTTTCCATCTTTACTCAGCGGCAACCAGTGCCGCGCCCTCAATCATATACAGAAATCTCTTTCGTTCCTCTGGGGAAAGTTTCGACATCAGCGTAAGCAGTGCAACTGCTTCTGAAATCTGTTCCTTTGTCATTGCGTTTCGCTCCTTTCAAGAAATCAGCAGCATAACAAGACCGACTGCGAGCAGCACCGCAAGCACCGTCTTGGCTGCAACTTTTATCGCTAAAAATTTTTCATTCTTCATTGACAAATCCTCCTTTGTCGTGTATAATATATTTGAACACTTTCCCAAGGGGCTTTCGCCCCTCAGGTGTGTTTTGGGTTTATCTTGCAATGATTTCAATTATGGTCTTGATACTCATTGCAACCAGTGCTAACTTTGTGAGTATGCTTAGCACTATGTCAAGAAGCTTGTCGAAATTCTTCAAGGTTTCGGCAGGCTTTTTGTTTTTGCCGTTCATTTTTTCACCCAATCAAAAACCCGACAACCCCGCAAACACCTAGAACAATAACTGCGGTAGTCACCACCAACTGAACAACCTCTGCTGTCAGCTTCAAAATTTGCTTAAACACTTGACAAAACTCCTTTCGTGTGGTATTATATTTTAAGAGGATATCCGCCCCCGGGATTTCTCCCGGGTTTGGTATTCCTCGTTAAATCATCTCGATGAGAGATTTAATCGAGAGGGCTATTAAAGTAACTGTGCCTAACAGCTCCAGAACCTTTAGCCCTAGCTTGTTAAGTTGGTTGCACAGCTTAACAAGCTTTTTTATTTTCTCTTCCATTTTCTCACCTCCTCATTGGATAACCTTTGTGGTTTCCTGATGATTTAATTATACCACTCTAGTTATCTTTTGTCAATAGAAAAAGATAACTTTTGTGGTCTTTTCTTTACTTTCGTATCATTGCACAAAAAAACACTAAAGATTTATGCAAAACCAACAAATGTTATCTAATTGCAAAATATGTGTTGATTTTAGCTAACATTTGTGGTATACTTAAATAGAGGTGATTTTATGGACACAAAAGACATCATCAAAGATCTAAGAAAAAGAAGAGGATTATCAGCACAGCAAGTTGCTGATGGTTGCGAAATGTCGCTTGGTGTATACAAAAAATATGAATCGGGAGAAAGGGGCGTAGGTGTTCCTGCACTTTCAAAACTCGCCGACTTCTACAATGTCAGCACGGACTATCTGTTAGGACGAAACACCGAGGAACAGACCGCACTTGATGAGCTTGCAGGGCAGTTCAATATGTCGCTGCTTGAAAAGAAAATCGTTGAGGAATACTTGAAGCTCCCCGACAAAATGCGCGGGGATTTAATGGAGTTCCTCGAAAAAGCCGTGCGTGAGGTCGAGGAAGAGAGCCGCTAAAGCAGCACGTCTTTCTCAGCCCCCGACAGCACCGCAGAACCCTTGATTATAAGCAGCAGAGCCTGCTGTTTCTTTTCGTCAAGCTGTTTTACCAGCTTGGCGAATTTTTTTGCCTGTTCGGGGTCGGTGGAGGATAATTGGGGATTCGTCATTGCTGTTCACTTCCTTTCTAGTATCTTAAAAAGATACAATTTAAGCAAAAAAAATCGAGGAAAAAACGCTATCAGTCAGATTATATTTCTTTTTGATAGCTGCCATTTCGGGCTGCGTGAAAACCGCATTCCCTTTCTCATTGATTTTCCTTGAAAGCGTCACCCTTGCGATACCTAAATAATCAGCCAAAGTGGTTTGATTATCTCCGTTTGCCGCCATTACTGATAGCAGCTGCCGTTTATTCATATCATCACCTCCTTTGTATCCTTGTAAGATACATTTACCACAATAAAAACGATTTGTCAATAGGTTTTGTATCTTTTTTTTATTTTTTTGAAAAAAGCTGTTGACAAAATGTTAAAAATGAGATACAATATATTTACAAGGGAGGAGGGAAAGCCATGAATGTAGGCGAATATATAAAAATGTTAAGAACCCAAAAAGGAATTACGCAGGAAGAACTAGGCGAACTAGTCGGCGTAAAACGCGCCGCAGTGAATAAATGGGAAAGTGGTATGGTTCAAAACTTGAAAAGAACCACTATTCAAAGACTTTCCGAAATATTTCAAGTAAGTCCTGTTTCTTTTATTGAGGGGAGTATGCAGCCGTCAGAACTTCCGATGCAATCTGGGGCGCAACTCACACCAAGGGAAAATGTTCTGCTCACCAATTACCGCAAACTCAATTCTGAAGAACAGCAAAAAGCGGACAATTATGTAGAAAATTTGGTTAAGGTGAGCGAGGGCAGCAAGCCAAACATAATCCAAAAACCTATTGCCGCATTTGGCGGCGCGGAAACTCTGACCGTTGACAGCGATGTGTTAAAAGCGGCGATAGACGCGGCTCTTAGAGAAAAAGGGTTAATTTAATCTTATTGTATTAAGCCAGACATTTATAGTTCATTGACATCATGGGCGGTTTTGATACAAAATAGTAGTACCATAAAACTATTTTGGAGGAAAACACCATGACCAACAGAAACATACTCAATGAAGCCGATAATCTGCTTATAAAGCACGGGATTTCCGAATTGCCGCTTACTATCCGAAAAGCGGAAATAATCGTGCAGCTTTCGGGGTGGCTTTTGTTGACCTATGACGAAGGCGGCGTTATAATAGAAGCCTGCGGCGCAGAAGCGGCGGCTGCTAAATATCCCGCATTTACACTGATACATAACAACCAATATGTCATACTCTACAAAGCGAACATATCATACGAATACAAGCTTCTCTATATTTTGCATGAATTCGGGCATATCGTCTTGAAGCATACGTCCGAACAAAGTATTTTGGGAGCAACTCCATCTCCCGAAGAAACGGCAAGGCAAGAATGTGAAGCGAATGACTTCGCTATGGAAATGCTTGCACCGTCATGTGTGATGTTTGCGCTTGGTATCAAAAGCGCCCACCAGTTGGAGCGCTTCGGATTAACCGCCGAACAAGCCTTACGGCACAGTCAAAACATTCGCGAGCCAGAAACGGAAGTGGAAAAAGCCTTGTGCGAACGCTTACCGTCTGTTACATATCACAGGCATTCTGCAAAATATGCCCGCATAGCCGCCGCGAGCGGGGCAATAGCGGCAGCTGTCGCGGCGGGCGTCTTGCTTTCCTGTTTGGTAGGGATAGGGGATAACAAGGCGCAGAGTGTACCCGATACAACGAGTTTTGCCGAAGATATCGGCGCGGACGAACCCTCACAGAGCATAGTTGTATATATAACGAAAACAGGCGAGCGATACCACAAAGAGGACTGCCGCCACATTGCGGGGCATGATGTAATCGAAGTCACAATAAAAGAAGCAGAAGATAATGGTTATACGCCGTGCAAGGACTGCTTTTGACATTACACAAAAAAAATATCCCCTGCCCAAACGGACAGGGGAAACTTGCAGAAAGGAGCGCATATGCCAATCAACAAAACAGGCGTCAAGAAAGACGGTCGGCAGCAGTACCGAGTGCGCGTGAACTACACGGACGCTGCGGGCAAGGCTCACCAAATCGAGCGCACCGCTTACGGACTAGCCGAAGCCAACGCTTTGGAGCAGTCCTTAATCGCCGAGTACAAGGACAAAAAGCAAGTAATATCCCGTATGACGGTAGGACAGCTTTTCACGGAATACGAGGTTTACCACAGCCATGAAACACGCAAGACCTCGCATGACAGCGCAATGCGAAATTTGCGTTATCGGGTTTTGCCGACTATGTCGGACTACCGCCTTGACAGGCTGTCGCAGTCGGTTCTTGCACAGTGGAAGAATGATATAGCTGCAACAGATTTGTCAATTGTCACCAAACAAAACGCATAGTTCAGCATTCAATTCAATGCTGAACTATGCCGTCAAGATGGAATATATCCCCAAAAATCCGCTTGCCGCTCTCGGCAATTTCAAAGCACCCGATACGATTGACAAGCCCGCCGAAAAGCTGCACTATTACACCGCCGAGCAGTTTTGCGAATATATCGCACAGGCGCGTTCCAAAGCCGCCACCGTGACCGACTGGGGATATTATGTGTTCTTTTGCATTGCGTTCTTTACGGGCGCGAGAAAAGGCGAAATCAACGCGCTGAAATGGTCGGACATTGATGGGCAAATAATGCACATTCGCCGCAGCATTGCGCAAAAGCTTAAAGGCGATGATGTTGAAACACCGCCAAAGAACAAATCAAGTTACCGCGATTTGCAGATACCCGCGCCACTTTTGGATATCCTAGCCGAGCATAAGGAACGTCAACGAGTTGCTTCAAAACTTTTTAGCGAGGACTTCCGCGTGTGTGGGGGAGAGCGACCGCTTCGTGATACTTCGATTGATAAGCACAACAGGGCATTCGCTAACGCTGCCGAACTGCCGCATATCAGGATACACGATTTTCGACATACCCACGCAAGCCTGCTCGTGAATGAGGGAATTAACATTCAAGAAATAGCGCGGCGGCTAGGGCATAGTAACGTCCAAATGACTTGGAACACTTACAGTCATCTCTATCCTCGTGAAGAAGAAAGGGCAGTTGCTATCCTCAATAAAATCTCACCAAAATAAATTTTTATGCATTTTTTGGGGATTTTTCGGGGATGAAAAAATAAGAACCGCATTAAAATGCGGTTCTTTTTGCTTTTGGCGGAGACGGAGAGATTCGAACTCTCGTCCCTCAAGGGGCATCATGATTTCGAGTCATGTCCGTTATGACCACTTCGATACGTCTCCGTATATTTAGGAGTAACTCCCACACACCATTAACATTATACAACATTTTTTCCAAAATGTCAATACCATTTTTCCCATTTCGTGTAATTTTATCTCAATTTTTTTTGCTCGGTAAATTTGTAAAAGCTATTGACAAATGTAAAAAGATGTTGTATAATATAGAAGTAATCTAAATCAGGTGGACGCGGGAAGTAATTCCTGAGGAAAGTCCGAGCATCATAGAGCAGGGTAGCTGCTAACGACAGCCGAGGGCGACCTTAGGGCTAGTGCAACAGAAATATACCGCCTGTTTTACAGGTAAGGATGGAAAGGCGAGGTAAGAGCTCACCGGAGCGGTAGAGATGCCGCTGCCATGTAAACCCTATCCGATGCAACGCCGATTGGTTCGGAGATTAACGCTTCTGCTCGGAGTGCTTCGTTTAAGGCGGCTGGAGCTTATCGGCGACGATAAGACTAGATAGATGTTCACCCAACGACAGAACTCGGCTTATCGATTTAGTTACTCCTTTTGGTAATAGCCTTTGTGGTTATTATATATTCATTATTTCTCTAGTATACATGTGTAAAGCGCTTTGCACTTGTATAAATATCCAAGTTGTTATATTCATTTTCCTCTCCCCCTGTTTCCAAGACAGGGGATCTTTTTTTGCCATTTTTACAGAACAAGCTTTCCATCGGCAATTTCAATTTTCCTGTCCGCTGTTGCAGCGGCTTTTTTATCATGTGTTATAAGGATAACAGTTTTGCCGCGTTTGTTTTCGTTGTGAAGCAGCTCCATTATCCTTTCACCTGAGCGGCTGTCAAGACTCCCACAGGGTTCATCGGCAAGTATCACGGGTGCGTCTGCGGCAATTGCGCGCGCTACCGCAACACGCTGCTGCTGACCTCCGGAAAGCTCGGAGGGTTTGTGAGCAGAGCGCATGGAGAGTCCGACTTGCGAAAGCGCATATTCCGCGCGTTCAAAGGCTTCGTGACGTCTGATACCGCGATATACGAGGGGAAGCGCAGCGTTTTCAGCAGCTGTAAGCGCGGGCAGGAGGTTAAACCCCTGAAAAATGAAAGCGATTTTTCTGTTTCTTATTTCAGCCTGACGATATGCTCCAAATCGTGATACTTCCTCGCCATCAAGAAAGTAATCGCCCCCGGTCGGACTGTCAAGACAACCGAGAATGTTCATAAGCGTTGTTTTGCCTGAGCCGCTCGTTCCGGTTATAGAGACAAACTCTCCCGGAGATATGTCAAGCGAAATATCGGAAAGTGCTTTAACCGTACCTGCGCCGGTGTTATAAAGCTTATAGATTTTCCTTATCTTTATCATTTTCTCCACCTCTCTCTTCATAATAACAGCACGGCGATTCTACCGCGTTAGTAATGACAGCCCGACCGTCAAGGCAGCAGTAACCGTCGCGCTGGTGTGTGCAGTTCCGACTGCAAATAATCATATTCATAAGCTTACCGCCTTTCACTTTTTGCAGAAATATTTTGCGGCAAATTAATTTATTTATTCGGTCATATTCAGCCTTTTTCGGTAAAAGCTAGAAGTGTAATTTTTGAAAGGTAGGGATTATTATGAAAAATTCGGTTAAGCTTGCGCTTATCGCCGGAATAGTCGTAGCGGGTATATACTCAGCGGTTTCAATGGAGGAGAGAGTTGTTTCGTCTTTAAAGGCTGTCGAAACTATGACTATGAATCGAACGGTTTTTCGAAAATCGGTAAGTGCGAGGGGAAGTATTTACAATGAAAACAACGTCTGGTACGTTTCCGCCGCCGTTGACGAGGGGGACGCGGGTATGGTCAGGGTAGGGCAGCCTGCGTCTGTTACAGGAGCGGCGTTTCCCGAAGCACTTGACGGAACTGTTGAAAGTATATCCGACGCTGCAGTTTCCGAGAGTGGTAAAACGCTTGTGCCGGTTGTTATTCGTATAAACGGCGGTGAAAACCTGAAAAGCGGTTACTCCGCTCAGAGCAGCGTTTATGTAGAAGACGCGCGCTTGTTGAATACGCTACCTTACGACGTAATCCGCCAGGACGACGACGGGGAATATGTTTACGTCTACGATAGCAATAAGGCTGTTATGAAGCGCATAAAAACAGGCGTAGAATTGTCGGACGAAACAGAAATCGTTAGCGGATTATCCGAAAAAAGCGAGGTAATAATGACGCCTGACGATGTTACTGACGAGGCTCTTGTCAGAAAGGAAAGCCGATGAGGATATTTAGCAGATCAGCAAGCGGTGGACGTTCTTTTTTGACAGTTGCAGGTATAGCGATAGGCGTGTTTGCAATCGTGCTGATTTCTGTGCTTAGCGAAACAGGCTCCGCGAAAATTTCGCAGGCAATGGCTGATATGGGAATAAATTCGGTGATTGTACAGACGCAGTCCGATTACGTTTCCGACTTGTCCGATAATGACATAGAGGTTTTGTCGCATATAGGCGGCGTTCGTAAAGCAATGCCGCTTATGGGCAGCTATACGGAAAATATCCTTTGTGGTCAGACGGGTGAATGTATGGCCTGGGGTGTAAATAACGAGGCGAAGGAGATTATTTCGCTTAACGCAAAGCATGGCAGACTGATAAGCAGGGGAGACGTTGACGGTGCAAAAAAAGTATGCGTTGTTGACGAGGAACTGGCTGTCGCCGCCTATGGGCGCAGCAACATTGTAGGGAAAACGATACGCCTTTATCTCGGCGGAGAGTATCATATTTTTTCTGTAACAGGCGTCGCTCAGTCAGGTGTTTCTTCGTTACAGGATATGCTGTCGGGAATTATTCCGGGATTTGTGTATATTCCATATACAACTATGCAGGAGCTTACGGGCAAAACCGGTTATGATAAAATAGCCGTCCTTACCGAGCCGACAGCCGATTCCGAAGCGATTTCAAAACAGATAACGCTCGGACTATCGCGGAACAGAACGACCGATGAGGGGATAAGCGTAAACAATCTCCAAAAGCAGAAATCCCAGCTTGACGGAATTCTCTCAACAGTTAAGCTTCTGCTGTCGCTTGTTGCGGGAATTTCGCTTTTGGTTTCGGGGATAACTGTTATGACAACAATGCTTGCAAGCGTCGGTGAGAGGCGGCGTGAAATCGGTATAAAGAAAGCAATCGGCGCAAAAAACAGCACGCTTGCAGCGGAGTTTCTGCGCGAAGGATTTTTTATGACATCTGTCGGCGGACTAGCGGGCATTGCATTGGGTTTTGCGGTATCGCTGGTTGGCTGCGGAGCGCTTGGAGTAACAATGCAGGCGGATTTCGGCTTGATCGCAGCTTCTTTTGCGGCGGCTGTTATCGTTGGAGTTGTTTTTTCAGTATATCCCGCTATGAAAGCGGCATCGCTGCGCCCGGTTGAAGCTCTGCGCGAATAAACGAACACCGCACAACTGCGCTTTACGCGTTAATTGTGCAGTGTTTATTTTATTCAAAATGCTCAACAGTGCCGCCGAGCTTTTCAATTATCTTATATGCGACCTTGTAAACGTCGCCGCAGCCGAATGTAATAACTAAATCTCCCGCCGCAGCATTTGCACAGACATAATCAGCAACTTCATCGAAAGTTGAGAAGTGAACAGAATCAGGAATTTTTTCCGCAAGGTCGCTGCTGTAAATATTGTAAGTGTTTTTCTCGCGGCTTCCCATTATTTCCGTAAGAACAACCTTATCGGCGAGTTTCAGCGCGTCTGCAAACTCGTTCAGAAGCGTTGCCGTGCGCGAATATGTGAACGGCTGATGAACCGCCCAGACGCGCTTGAAATTCATTTTTTTCGCTGTTTCAAGCAACGTTTTTACCTCGGTCGGGTGGTGCGCATAATCGTCAACGATTGTAATTCCGTTCAGTTCGGCAAGCTTTTCAAATCTTCGTACAGAACCGAAAAATGTCGAAAGCCCTTTGTTAAGCGCTTCTTTAGAGCAGCCCAGCTCCAGAGCAGCCGCGCAGGCAGCCACTGCGTTCATAACGTTATGCGCGCCGGGGACATGAATAGAAATGCTGTCAATTTTTTCTCCATGCTGCATAAGGTCGAAACGAGTGAGAAAATCGGAAAGCTGTTCAATATTTTCGGGATAGTAGTCGTTGTTCGGGTTTCTGCCGAATGAAATGCGTTTCCCTGAAAAAACGCTGTTTCCTAAAGCAATTTTTGTATTTTCATCATCGCCGTTATACACGATCATATCGGTTGTCAGATTGCAGAACTTGGTGAATGACGCGCGCAAATTATCCATTGTCTTGAAATAGTCGAGATGGTCGCAGTCAATATTCAGGATAACCGACGTGTTAGGGTACAGCTTTAAAAATGTGTCAACAAATTCGCACGCTTCGCACACCATAGTATCGCTTTTCCCGCAGATACCGCTGCCGTGAATTGCCTTAAGCTTACCGCCGATTACAGCCGTAAGATCAACGCCGTCAGCGAGGAAAATGTGTGTAAGCATAGACGTAGCGGTGGTTTTTCCGTGAGTTCCGCAAACGCAGACAGCGTTCTTATATCGGCTTGTTATAAGTCCGAGAAGCACCGAACGTTCAATTACGGGAACGCCGCTTGCTCTTGCGGCAATAAGCTCAGGGTTATCGTTCATTATCGCGGCGGTGTGAACGATTAAATCCGCACCTTCAATATTCTCGGCGCACTGTCCTAAATAAACGGGAATCCCCATTTTCCGAACAGCCGCCAGCGTTTCGGTTTCGTTATTATCCGAACCCGTCAGGTAGAATCCCTGACCGTGCAGAATCTGCGCGAGCGGATACATTCCGCTGCCGCCGATACCGATAAAGTGAATGTGTTTTTTTCCGGTTAAAAAATCTTCCATAATAAATTCCTTTCGACAGGAGTATTGAGAAAAAATGTTTTTTTATTCAAATATACGAATAAAAAAGCATGCTATGTTAAAAATATATGCAGACCGAATAAGAAAGGACTGTGCTTATGAATATCAGTGACATTCGCATCAGAAAAATTTTACAGGACGGGCGGCTCCGCGCTGTGGTATCCGTGACCGTGGACAATTCCCTTGCCATACATGACATAAAAATCGTACAGGGTGACGACCGGCTTTTCGTGGCTATGCCAAGCAGGAGGGATGAAGTGGGAGTTTACCGCGATATTGTTCACCCGATAAGTCCGAATGTGCGTAAGGATATCGAATCGCGCATAATTGCCGCCTACGAGGAGCATTTGTCAGCTCAGCAGAACGAAGGTTTTTAAAAGCGCAAGCTGCGTTTTTGCGTCCTCAATTTCGTTGTTCATTACCATTTTGACTGCCTCATCAAGCGGGATGGTAAGAACGTCAAGAAATTCGTCCTCGTCAAGGCTCTGCTGCGATTTATGCAGTCCCTCTGCGAGGTACATATAAATAATCTCGGTGTCATATGCGGGGGTAGGGTAGAGCAGACCCAGTGAGCGGAAGCTGTCAGCCGTAAATCCCGCTTCCTCCTGAAGTTCACGCTTACCGCATTCCAGCGGATTTTCGCCATACTCAAGCTTTCCCGCAGGTATTTCAAGAAGAACCTTCTTGTGCGGGTAGCGGAACTGTTTTACAAAGTAAACCTCTTTTTTTTCGTTCAGCGCAACGACGCATACGCCGCCGGGATGACGTATAACATCGCGGCTTGCCTCTTTTCCGTTTTCGAGCAGAACCGTATCCGAGTAAACCTCAAGGATACCGCCCTTGTGCGCGAGAACGCTGTTTATTGTCTGTTCCTGAAGATGCATAATGCCTCCTGTTAATATATAACCGCGCCGTATTTTTCAACAGCCTTTTTAAGTGTTTTTTCGTCAAGCTCACATGTGCTGTCCACAAGCGCGCGTCCCTGATACAGCATCAAAGCGAGCATAAGAGTGACCTCGTTTTCTGTGCTGAACATAACCGGCAGAGTTGTCATATGTGCATGCTCCGAAAATGTAATTGCGTCTTCCGGTTCGTTGAGCTGTATTTTAAGCACATCGTAGGCTTCGTGTGCCGCACCGAGGATTTCCTCTTCCATTCCCTCGCAGCACTCGATCGCTTCGGAAATCTCCGTTGTATCAGGCTCCAGAAAAAAAGCGTCGCGTTCGTTTGCAAGCAACAGCGCGGTTTCATTTTCCTCTGGCGGATTACACATCAACCCGTTTTCATCGGAGATGACCGAAAATCCCTTTTGTTCGAGAATGCTTCGGGTTTCCTCGGTAATACTTCCTTTTTTCAGCCTTGCAAGCAGCGGAATTTTCGCAAGCCTTGCGAGTCTGTCCATACCATATATAATGGATTCCTCGTCGGGGGCGCATATACCAAAGCCCGAAAGTCCCATAGCCTGTAATGTGATGAGTGCGGCGTCTGCTGGCAGCTGTGCGCTTGTGGTAAGCTCTTCGTCAACATTGATAATGGCGTAAACAGGCTTTTTTCTTTTTTTACATTCAATAAGCGCACCGCGCAGGTCTGCTGCAAGGCTCATTCCATCAAGAATAAAGCATTCTGCATCAGGCGCGGAGTTTATTATTGCGGAGTAGTGTTTTTTAAGCTCGGTGAAGCTGTGTTCGTCGTATGGTTCAATCATCATACCGCTCTCACCGAGCCGCAGGGCGTTATACGGGTCGCTGCCGTCGGGCAGCGTATATTTACCGGTACAACTGTCGCTTTTCATAATGTTATCCTTTCCTGTTATGTTACATTTTTTCAGGTGCTTCAACCTTAAGCAGGTTTAGCATATTTCTGAAAACTATTTTTACCGCTTCACAAAGGGCAAGACGCGATTGAAGCACGTTTTCTTCTTCTCCCTTTATCTTACAGCTGTCATAGAATTTATGGAACAGCTGTGCAAGGTCCTGGACGTAGCGCGTCACAACCGAGGGGTTATAGGTTTTAGCCGCTTCGGTAATTTCTTCGGGCAGGGACGCAATTTTGCGTATAAGCGCAAGCTCGGCGGGCTCTGTGAAAAAAAGCTCATTGGCGGAAAGGGTCTTGCGTTCAATTCCTTCCTCACTCATACGCTCAAGAATGCGGCAGATTCTCGCATGTGCATACTGAACGTAGAATACAGGGTTCTTTGAGCTTTCCTCAATTGCCAAATCAAGGTCAAATTCAAGATGTGTGTCAGGACGCAATTTTGCGTATAAGCGCAAGCTCGGCGGGCTCTGTGAAAAAAAGCTCATTGGCGGAAAGGGTCTTGCGTTCAATTCCTTCCTCACTCATACGCTCAAGAATGCGGCAGATTCTCGCATGTGCATACTGAACGTAGAATACAGGGTTCTTTGAGCTTTCCTCAATTGCCAAATCAAGGTCAAATTCAAGATGTGTGTCAGGGTCGCGCAGATTAAAGAAGAAGCGAGCCGCGTCCATCGGGATCTCATCGAGAAGAGTTGCAAGTGTAATCGCTTTTCCCGAACGCTTGGAGAGTTTTACGGTTTCGCCATTGCGCACAAGCCGAACCATCTGCATAATAACAACGTCAAGCCGCTTCGAGTCGATTCCGAGCGCGGTAAGTGCCGCTTTCATACGTGCAATATATCCGTGATGGTCAGCACCGAGAATATCAATTGCAATGTCAAAATTTCGCGTAACAAGCTTATTGTAGTGGTACGCAATATCGGGAACAAAATACGTCGGAACGCTGTTTGCACGAACGAGAACTCTGTCCTGGTCATCGCCGAAATCGCTTGCCTTGAACCATATCGCGCCGTCCTTTTCGTAGGTGTGTCCCTTTTCCTTGAGAATTTCAACGACCTCGTTCACCTTGCCGCTTTCGTGAAGCGAGCTTTCCTTAAACCAGGTGTCGTAGTTAATGCGGTATTTTGCAAGGTCGTCCTTAAGCCCCTGAATGTTTATCGGGAGAGCGTATGCGACCAGAGCTGCACGGCGGTTTTCCTCGGTGTCGTTCATATACTTATCGCCATAGATTTCCGCAAATTTTTCTGCGTGGTCGATAATATCCTGTCCGTGATAGCTATCTTCGGGCATTTCAACGTTGTCGCCGAAATGCTGACGATAGCGGTAGTCAAGGCTAAGACCGAATTTATTCACCTGATTTCCCGCGTCGTTGATATAAAATTCGCGTTCAACGTAGTAGCCAGCGTATTCAAGCAGCGAAGAAAGACAGTCGCCGATAGCTCCGCCTCTCGCGTTGCCGATATGCATAGGTCCTGTCGGGTTAGCCGAAACAAATTCCACAAGTACGCGCTTTCCGTTTCCTACATTGACCCTTCCGTAATTTTCGCCGTTTTCGAGAACAGCCGAAACTGTTTCGCCGAACCAGTTTGCGCTGACAAAAAAGTTGATAAATCCGGGACCCGCAACCTCGATTTTGTCAAACATTGTTCCGTCCAGAACGGCATTTTCTGCGATAACCTGTGCGATAGCGCGGGGATTGCTTCTGAAAGCCTTGGCTGAAACAAGCGCAGCGTTGCAGGAAAAATCACCATGCGACGAATCGTTTGGAATTTCAACCGTAAAATCAGGGATAGGCTCTGCCGGAAGCTTCTGTGCGGCAACTCCTGCGCCGATTGCGCCGAGTATAATTTCCCGCACCTCTTTTTTTGCTGTTTCAATCATATTGTTCATTTTTTGTCTTCCTTTCGTTAATCCGCTATTGTAACGGTAATATTTAATTTATTTTCGGAAATGAAATCCGTGTTAAGGTCAAGCCCGTATTGTACGGAAAGCTTTCCTCCGTAATTTTTTAGTTCGTTGTTAATTTCAAAGGTGTTTACACCGAGTGTAAAGTCACCGTAGGGCGTGCCGTAAACGCATTGGTGCTTATGGTTTTTATCAATATAAAGTACAGAGCTTGCTTCTCCGCTTCGTTCTATAACAACAAGATCGGGTTTTACGGAAATTGTAACGGAGCAGTTTTCATAGCCCAGCTCTCCACCCTCGTCATATCGGATAATATACCCGTCATCAGTCGCTTCATATTCGCCGAGCGTAAAGAAATGGCTCTTATCGGTTCCCTCGTCGTTTTTGATGTAAGTGTCAAGAAAAATATTAGCCTTCATAGTCGATCCTTTTCATTATCCCTCAATCGCCGAAGAAATCAGCATATCCAGCATTTCGCCATAGTTCATTCCGCTTTCTTTCATCAGCATAGCCATTGCGCTTTCTTCTGAGAAGCCGGGGAGAGCGGTTACACGTCGGAGAAGAATTTCGCCCTCCTTAAGTACAAATGATATTTTCGCAAAACCGCTGAAATTGAGAATTTTGTACGCTCTTACAGCATAATCGGAAATCTGTTTTTTCTGTTCCTCAGTAAGCTCCGCGTTTGGAATAAACTCCGCTGTATAACCTGCGAAATTGGTTTTTATAGGCGTTTTTACAGTTTCGCCGATTGCTGAAACTTGAATGTTATACGTTCCGCCTGTTACAATACAGCAAAGGCTTCTTCCTGTAAGAAATTCTTCAACAAGCGCAGTATGATGATGCGAAAAAGCTATTTTCGCCGCCCTTTTAAGTTCATCTGTGTTTGTGGCGAGGTCAGCGCCGATTGTTGATGAACAGCTTGACGCGGAAACGTAAACGGGGTAGCTGAGCTGCGCTTCAACGTCCTTGATTTTACGGTCGATTTCGTTCAGTTCTCCGCGTTCAAGACAGGTGAATTTCGGAACAGGTATCCCCGCTTCTCTTAGCAGCGCGTGGGTCATTTTCTTGTCAATACAGTAACCGGCTGTATCGGGGTTGCAGTCACAGTATGGTATTTTCGCAAGCTTTAAAAGACTCTGTATGCGTCCGCCTTCGCCGTATTTTCCATGAAGTGCGGAAAATACAACATCGACTCTTTTTATTGTAGTCGAACCGTCGTCCATTATAGTCAGTATTCCCGAATGAAGCGGGTCGGGGCTTATTACCGCGGAGCAGCAGTCGCTGTTATTCTCCCATTCTCCCGTAGGAATCTCCGAAAAATCTCCGGGAAAATAAAGCCATCTGCCTCCGCGCGTAATCCCGAGAGGGGTTATATCATATTTTTCCCTTGAAAGACCGTTCAGAACGGAAAAGGCTGAACGGAGAGAAAGCTTGTGATCTTTTGTTGCACCGCCGAATAAAACAGCAACTCTTATTTTTGCCATTACGTTGTTTCCTCATCTTTCTTGAAAACAGTTATACTATATTATATCATATCTAAGATAAAATTTCAATACATTTGTAGAAAAAACGCTTTATATAAATTGCAATATAAAGTGTCCACAAAAATCAAGTGACAAACAAGGTTGTTTTTACCATATTAGATGACAATCCGCCGAAGATTCTCCTCGGATAATTATTTATCCAATGCTCAACCATATTAATTCTCTCCTGAGAGAATTTGGCGATGTCGGCACCCTTTGGAATAAATCTTCTTATTAGAGCTTGTTGACACTATTTTGACCACATGAAAATACAAGCGATCTGAACA
>CAZAXM010000032.1:0-22606 GCA_964489095.1 uncultured Ruminiclostridium sp.
CGCTTTGCATAATTTTCCTTTTAAAACTTTGTCTAACTTTTTGGGGCCAATTCATGATTTTTGTGGACACTTTATATTGCAATTTATAAAAGATAAAAAAATGTCAAAAAACACTTGACAAGATTTGATAAACGTGATATAATATTAAAGTCAAAGGCTCGCCGCTGTGGTGGAACAGGCAGACACGAGGGACTTAAAATCCCTTGGTAGAAATACCGTATCGGTTCAAGTCCGATCAGCGGCACCAGTACTTTAAACCCCTTGTAAACGGTTCTTAGCCGATACAGGGGGTTGTTTTTGTCCATAAAAACTGCACCTAAAAATTTGACGAAACCCCTTGATATTGATCGGATTTTATAGTATAATAAAAGTATTACGAACATAAAAAAGAAAGGCTTTAACGATGGCTAGAAAAAAACACGATGGAATCGGAATTGCGATAATCGTTCTTAACATCCTGATTGTAGGCGTTATTGTTACGCTTTGCGTTCTGATATACCTTTACATGAGCGGAAAGCTCGAAGATACGAACGTTGCAAATTTAGGACAGGAAACTCAAACCTCCGCAGCGCTTACGACAACCGCTATAACAACGCTTATCCCTGAAACAACCACTACGACAACCCTTGTCACAACGGAGGAGTTTATCATCGAGGGTGACGAAGATGAAACAACGGTTGAAGATACGATCGTCGCTACTGAAACAGATGTGTACGACGATGAGTTTTTTGAAAACGATCTGTTCATAGGAGATTCGATTGCAACAGGTCTGTTCAATTACGGCTACTTTAAGTCGGATCAGGTTTTCGCAAAGGTCGGTCTTAACCCCGAATCTGCACTGACAGACAGTATTGCCGACGAAACAGTAATTGAAAAGGCTGAACGGTTAAAGCCGAAACGCATTTACATAATGCTCGGCTCAAACGGTCTGGCTTATATGGGCAACACCTATATGACGCAGCAGATGAAGCTGCTTGTTGAAGCTCTCCAGGAAGCTTCTCCGGATAGCTACATCTATATTCTTTCAATTCCGCCTGTAACAAAGGAACACGAGTCCGAGGGACAGGAAACGATGGTTATGGTAAACGGCTACAATAAGCTTCTGAAGGATCTTGCAGACGAAATCGGGGTTGTTTATCTTGATTTGTGCTCTGAGCTTGAGGACACGACGGGATATTTCTCCGAAAAATATGCGGAAGCCGACGGTATGCACTTCCTCGGAACTGCATATAAGAAAATGCTGAGCTTTATTGAAAAGAAAATCCAAGGATAAAAGAAGAAAGGAATTTTAAAATGAAAAAAAGAATTTTTGCGTGCATTTTAACTGCCGGCTGCCTTTGTCTTTCCGCTTGCGGAGGCGAAACAACAGCACAAACAACAACAACTGCGAAAATTGAAACGCAGGCGATCGAATTTACAGCTTCGGAGGTTACAGCCGTGGTTATTGCTGAGGTTCCAATCAACTCTGCTGTTGAAAAGACAAAAGATGATATAAACGATTACTTTGTCGGAATGGACGCTGAAAAGGTTGTAGAAGCTTCCTTCTACCTTTGCGGCTCAAGCGCGTACCCAGATGAAGTCGGCGTAATTGAATTTGTTTCAGAAGACGACGCTGTTAAGGGCGCGGAGTCTGTCACGGATCGAATTGGTCGTCAGCAGGAAACCTACTCCTCCTACGCTCCCGATGAAATGTACAAATTCGGAAGCAACGCAAGCGCATACGTAAGCGGAAATTACGTTTATTACATTGTAACAAGCGACAACGATAAAGCTAAGGAAATCATCGAAAGGTACATTCCTTAAGGCTGAAAGGAGCAACTATGTCGGGCGAATGTCTGGTTATTGCATTGATTATAGGCGTGCTCAGCTTTAGCTGCTTCCGCGCAAAACGAAAAAACTGGGGGCTTGCGGTACTCCCGCTTGTGATACTTCCTCTTGTGCTTGGTGGAGCAACTTACGCTGCGGAGATAATATTTGAATATGATTACACGCTCATTTTCCCGATGGTGTTGATTCTGGCTGCTCTCGCTGCTTCATGTATACTATTGGGTGTAAGCAGCGTAATTCTTATCAAAACTAAGCGACTGCGCATTCCCTACCTCACGGTAACTGTCGGTTTCAACTTTGCTCTTGCACTTATAATGCTGTTTAGGTATTATGCGATTCTTTCGTAACACATATCTCTTGTAAAAAAGCACTAAGGCAAATTTTGCTTTGGTGCTTTAATATTTATAGATTCAACTCAAAAATCAGTGCGTCGTCATCGCCGTAATAGCCCTTTCGGACAGCCAGCTGTACAAATCCGGCATGCTGATAAAGCGCAATTGCGGGCGAATTTTTTGAACGAACCTCAAGAAAAATCTTCTCCGCCTCTTTATCTTGGCAGCTGCACAAAAATTCGCTTAAAATCCTTTTTCCAAGACCCCTGCCGCGATATTCGGGGAGAACGCCTATCCGATACAGCTCCCCTTCCCCGCATATAACGGTTCCAAGCGCATAACCGACAGCTTTACCGCCGTCATATCCGAATGAGATCACGGTATTCTCGTTCCCCGATTGATACTCTAGCGCTGAGAAAGTCCACGGTTCGGAAAAGCAGGCACATTCTAACCCCAAAAGCGTTTCCGCTGTCTTTTTTACGTCCATCAATGTGCCTCGTACCAACTTTCGCCAATTTTCGCGTCAGCAATAAGCGGAACAGACAGCGAAACTGCGTTTTGCATTTCCTCACAAAGTATTTCGGACGCTCTTTTTGCGTCCTTTTCGTCCGCCTCAACAATCAGCTCGTCGTGTACCTGCAAAATAAGCCGGGCTTCGGGTAATTCCTTCCTCAGCCGCGCGTAAACGCGAACCATAGCAAGCTTTATAACGTCAGCGGCAGTGCCCTGAATCGGAGTGTTCATTGCAATCCGCTTTCCGAGCGCCTGAACATTTTTATTTGAAGCCTTAAGTTCAGGAATGTATCTTCTGCGCCCAAACATAGTTTTGACATAGCCGTACTGCTTTGCGTTCTCAGTCGTTTGCTCCATATACTGCGCAACCCCGTTGTATTTATCAAGATATGCGCGTATATACTCGTCCGCCTGCTTAACCGAAACGCCTATGTCCTGCGAAAGCGAATATGCTCCTATCCCGTATACTATCCCGAAGTTGACAGCCTTTGCGCTTCTTCGCATTTCAGGCGTTACCCATTCAAGCGGTTGGTTAAACACCTGTGCGGCGGTCATTGCATGGATATCCTCACCGCTTCTGAACGCCTCAATCATAAGCTTATCGTCAGAAATATGCGCGAGAATACGAAGCTCAATTTGTGAATAGTCTGCGTCAATCAGCTTTTTCCCATTTTCAGCAACAAAGAAACGACGGAACTCTCTGCCGCGCTCTGTCCGCACAGGAATGTTCTGTATATTTGGTTCGACCGACGAAATTCGTCCCGTACGCGTTTCCGTCTGCTTGTAAGTGGTGTGTATTCTCCCGTCGGAGCGTATTTCTTTAAGCAGACCAACCGCATATGTTGAATGAAGTTTCGTAACCGTTCTGTAACGAAGAACAAGCTCAAGAATCGGATAATCCATGCCGTATTTTGCGGCAAGCTCCTCTAAAATATCTGCATTTGTAGAGTATCCGCCTGTTTTGGTTTTCTTACCTCCGGGAAGACCCATTTCATCAAAAAGAACATTTCCGAGCTGCTTCGGAGAGGAAATATTAAAGGCGTGACCCGCCTCAATATAAATCTGCTGTTCTATATCCTCCTCTTCGTTTTTCAGCTCCGTTCCAAAGCTTTCGAGCGCTTCCCTGTCGATCGCGACCCCGTCCTTTTCCATTGACACCAGCACGTATGCAAGTGGAATCTCGATTTCAGTCAAAAGCGTGTACATTTCCTCCATGCTAAGCTTTACATAAAGCTCGCGATTAAGCGCACAAAGCGATTTCGCCGCATTCTCCTCCGAATATGCCACACCATATTCGGCGCATAGTCTTTCCAGCGAATATTCCGTACCGTTTACGTTAAGCAGATATGCCGCAAGCGTTGAATCAAACACAACGTTTTCAACCTCAACGCTCGTTTTGGTAAGCAGTTCCTTTAAATCAAAAGTGCGCTTTGGAAGTGTGCTGCACAGCTCACTTTCATATTCACTCGGAAGGATTTCGCTCACCTCGCCGTTTTTCAGCCGAAACAGCTTTTCGGCCATAAAAATGTAGTCCGCTATTTCCTCGCCGCAGACCTTCGGGTCAGCCTGAACAGTTTCAGTTTCAACGTTTTTCACCTCGGTAACAGGTGCTGCTGCCGCGGTTACTTTCAGTTTTTTCAGGAGTGAGAACATTTCCAGCTCGGTAAGAATGTCAGCCAGCGCCTGTTCGTCGCGTTCACCGAAAAGATAATGTTCAAGAACAGTATCAATCGGAGCTTCACGGGTAATTGTTCCAAGAAAATAGCTGAGCCGACAGCTTTCTTCGCCGTCAATGAGCTTCTGACGCACGGATTTTGTAATATCAAGCGAATCAGGATTTTTATAGATTTCATCAATCGAACCATATTTCTGGATCAGCGAAAGGGCCGTTTTTTCGCCTATTCCCGCAACGCCGGGAATATTGTCGCTGCTATCGCCCATAAGCGCCTTAACATCAATCATCTGCTTCGGAGTCACTCCGTAGACCTCGGCAATTTTCGCGGGCGTATAAAGAATATCCTCCTTTGTTGAAGCAAGATTTACTGTAACCTTGTCGGAAATAAGCTGAAAAGAATCTCGGTCGCCTGTTGCAAGTATACATTCAGCACCGTTCTTGTCACACTCCGCCGCAAGCGTTCCGAGAATATCGTCCGCCTCGTAGCCCTCGCACTCTATAACAGGAACACCCATCGCCGACAGCAGCTTTTTCACGTACGGAAGCTGCATTGCAAGCTCATCAGGCATACCCTTTCGACCCGCCTTATAACCGTCATATTTCTTGTGACGGAATGTAGGCGCTTTAAGGTCAAATGCGGCAGCGGCTCCGTCGGGCGCAAACTCTGCTATAAGCTTCAGGTAAATGTTGAAAAAGCCCGTAACGGCGTTAGTAAACACTCCCTTTTTGTTGCTTAACAGGCGTATTCCGTAATACGCTCGATTGATTATACTGTTTCCATCTATTATAAGAAGCATCATTACCTGTTTATCCTTTCGTATTTTCCGAACGGAAAATTCTGCGTATTTTCGCGCGGAAAGTGGTATTTTTTTTCTTTTGTTCACGCTGCGCGGCTTCCGCGTCGGAGTATGCTTTTTTGTAGAAGTAGCGCTGCGCGTCAAGCGGTTCTCCGTCAGGCTCACGGCGTATATATGTTCCGTCCGGCTGCTGGACACGCGCCTTAACATTATCACGAAGCATCGTATGGAAATAATCGGTTATACGCGCCCTTATTTCCGCACTTTTTATCGGCGCGGCAACCTCAACGCGCCGCTCGGTATTTCTTGTCATAAAATCGGCAGAGGAGATGTATACCTTTTCACGCTCGCCGTTGCCGAAAATGTAGATACGGCTATGCTCAAGAAATCTTCCGACGATTGAAACAAGCGTAATGTTTTCAGTTTCTCCCGAAATTCCTGTTACAAGGCAGGAAATTCCGCGGACGAGAAGTTCAATTTTTACTCCGCGTTTTCCCGCTTGTACAAGCTTTTCAATAATGTCCTTATCGGTAAGCGAATTAAGCTTTAAGCCAATATATCCGTCGCTTCCATAGGTTATCTCGCGGTCTATCATTTCAACAACACGCGATTTAAGACAGTGCGGTGCGACCCAGAGAGATGAGCTGCTTTCAACGGTTGAGCCTATCGAAAGCGCTGTAAACACCAGAGAGGCGTCCGTTCCAATATCATGATCAGACGTCATCACGGTTATATCAGTGTACAAACGCGAGGTGCGCTCGTTATAGTTGCCCGTTCCTATCTGCGTTGTATAGAAAATACTGCTGCCGATTTTTCTGGTAATAAGTAACAGCTTTGAATGGACCTTAAGTCCGTCAAGTCCGTAAATAACCGTTACGCCTGCTTCTTCAAGCCGTTTCGACCAGCCTATATTATTCTCCTCATCAAAGCGTGCGCGAAGCTCGACAAGCGCAAGTACCTCCTTGCCGTTTTCGGCAGCCTTTATGAGCGCGTCAACAATTTTGCTGTCGCGCGCTACACGATAAAGTGTTATCTTAATAGAAACAACCTCAGGAGAAACCGCAGCCTCCTCAAGAAGTCTTATAAACGGTGAAAACGCTTCAAATGGGTACATAAGCATAATATCACGCTGTTCAAGCTGTTTTATAAGCGGAACATCAGGCAGCACCATAGCAGACTGCTGAGGAATAAGCTTGTCGAAAAATAACCCGTCGCCCGAAACATGTTCTTCAAGAAGCGACACAAATCCGAAATCAAGCGGGTGCTTGACGTGGAACACAAAACCCTTACCAAGAGCAAGACCCGCCTGCTCAGCAAACTGAACAAGCTCGTCCTTATTATGGTAACCCACATACTCAACGCGGACAGGACAAAGCTTTTTGCGCTTTTTAACAAGCTCCTCCATAACATTACGAAAATCAACATCATAATCGTAAAGCGCTTCCTCCGCGTCAATATCAGCGTTTCGCGTGATCCGTATAATTCCGCGGTCGATAACCTCGTAATCTCCAAATGTAAGATGCGCAAAAAGCACAATAAGCTCTGAGGTCAGGATAAAACGGAAGCCGCTCTCCGAAGGAAGCTGCACGATCCGTCCAAAAGCCTCTGAACCGGCAGGTATAATTCCGAAAAACTCATTGCCCTTTTTATTCTTAAGGCGTGTAAGGATATATACAGCCTTGTTTGCGAAAAAAGGCATCGGGTGCTTTTTATCAACGATTGTCGGGAAAAGCAGCGGCTGTATATCAGACATGAAATACTTCATAAGGTAGTCCATATCTCCCGTGCCAAGTGAAGAAGTACGGACATGTTCAACACCGTAAAGCTTGAGCTGTTCCATTATGTTGCGGTAAGCGGCGTCAAAGCGCGGAATGAGCTCCGAGGTCTTAGCGGAAATAAGCGAGAGTTGCTGCTCAGCGGTAAGATTTGTTTTATTATCAGGTTCGTCTTTCTTCAATAAGGTGCGGTCATAAAGAGAACCGACGCGAACCATAAAGAACTCATCGAGATTGCTTGCAAAAATTGACGCGAAGCCTAATCGTTCAAAAAGCGGGACACGGCTGTCCTCCGCCTCTTCGAGAACACGCTGGTTGAATTTAAGCCACGAAAGCTCTCGATTGTCATAATAAGAAACGCTCATAAGCTCAGTCCTTTCCCGAATTATGTAATAATGTTTTATAAATATTATACCATAATATACCGAGCTTTTTCAATAGAAAAAACGTGTTTTAAAAAAATTTTACAAAAATTTAGGCTTTTTTCTCTTTTTTGAAAAAATTACATTGATTTTTCTGCTATAATGTGTTACAATAAAGGATATAATAACCGATAAAGCTTATTTACAGCTGAACCGCGAAAGGAACAACTAACATGGCTAATCGTTGCACAAGATGTGGAACTTTTCTCACGGATAACGAACGTTTCTGTCCGAACTGCGGCGAAAACGTAATCAACAATGAACAACAGCAGCAGCCCTACCAGCAGCCCGTATATCAGCAGCCTACATATCAGCAGAGCATTCAGCCTCCGCCTGTTTCATATACTGCCACGGAAGAACCGGCTATGACAACAAAAAAATGGGTCGGAACAATACTGCTTACGACCTGCCTTGGCTTTGTAAGCCTTATACTGCTCTTTGTCTGGGCATTCAGCGCAGGTCCGAAGGAACGGCAGAATTACTGCAAGGCTATGCTTATTGTTAAGGCAATTATGATAGGCGTTGCGCTTCTGATTGTACTGTTTTTCTCTGCCGCCGTTTTTGGTACGCTCGGCGAACTGTTCAGCGACGCTGTTTACAGCTATGACAGCTTCTATACCGCCGCTTCTCTCAGAACACTTTTTTGATGAGTCGATGTGAGGTAAAAAATGAACAAAAAAGAAATTATTGTTATTACAGGACATTACGGCTCAGGAAAAACTAATTTCGCCGTAAACCTTGCACTTAAAGAGGCAAAAAGCGGAAAAAAATGTACTGTTATCGACCTTGATATTGTAAACCCATATTTCAGAACAGCTGATTTTGAACAGCTTTTCAACGAAAACGGGATTGTACTCCGCGCACCGCTTTATGCTAATTCAAACCTTGATATTCCCGCGCTGAACATTGATCTGCGAAGCATAACCGACAAAACCGACTGCGTTATTATCGACGTAGGCGGTGACGACGAGGGTGCAAAGGCTCTCGGACGTTTTGCAGACGAGATTTCATCGGTCGGATATGAAATGCTTTATGTCATAAACAAGTATCGCTATCTGACAAAGGAATCGGAGGAAGCGCTTGTACTTATGTACGAGATAGAACGCGCTAGCGGTCTGAAATGCACGGGAATTGTTAACAACTCCAACCTTGGTGCGGAAACTACAATCGAAACCGTCCGCGCAGGGCTTGAATACGCTGAAAATGTTTCAGCAACTGCGAAGCTGCCGCTATACGCGACTGCCGCAAAACAGGAAGCTATGCCCGAAGAAGCGAAAAACCCTTTTCCTGTTTCAGTTTACGTTAAAACCATGTGGAGTTAATTCACATTGTTATAAAAAGATAAAAGAAAGGAATGGTCTTATGGCAAAAATGACGGTCGAATTTGACCGCTGCAAGGGCTGCGGGTTATGTGTAACCGCCTGTCCGAAAAAAATCGTTGCTATTCAGCAGGAAAAGCTGAATAAAAAAGGCTACTACACCGCCGCGTGTACCGATGATAATGCTTGTATCGGCTGCGCGCTGTGCGCTATGATGTGCCCCGACTGTGCAATAACCGTTTCAGGAGGTGAGAAGTAATGGCAGAAAAAAGCTTAATGAAGGGAAACGAGGCTCTCGCTGAGGCTGCATTAAGAGCAGGCTGCAAGTGCTTCTTCGGTTACCCTATCACCCCACAGACGGAAATCGCTGCATACCTCTCAAAGCGTATGCCTAAGGTCGGCGGAACATTTTTACAGGCGGAGAGCGAAGTTGCAGCTATCAATATGATTTACGGCTGCGCAGGTTCGGGTATCCGTTGTATGACTTCTTCTTCATCGCCCGGAATTTCGCTTAAAACCGAGGGTATTTCCTACATAGCAGGCGCTGATCTCCCCTGCGTTATCATTAACGTTCAGAGAGGCGGCCCCGGTCTTGGCGGTATCCAGCCCTCTCAGGCAGACTACTGGCAGGTAACCCACGCGCTCGGTCACGGTGACTTCCACGCGCTCGTTTTTGCACCTTCGACTGTTCAGGAAATGGCTGATACAGTAACAAAGGCTTTCGACCTCGCCGATAAGTACAGAATGCCCGCCGTTATTCTCGCGGACGGTCTGCTCGGTCAGATGATGGAGCCTGTCGCATTTGAAGATGTTGAAATAAAAATGTCCGACGCTTCAAACAAGCCTTGGGCTGCAAACGGTCATGGCAACAAGAGAAAGCATAACATTATCAA
This sequence comes from uncultured Ruminiclostridium sp., assembly GCA_964489095.1. Taxonomy (GTDB): domain Bacteria; phylum Bacillota; class Clostridia; order Oscillospirales; family Ruminococcaceae; genus Ruminiclostridium_E. The sequence continues at coordinate 9,554 of CAZAXM010000032.1, forward strand.
CTCTCTTTTCTTACAGCCTACCGAACTTGAAGACAAAATCAAGGAACGCTTTAAGCGTTATGAAACTGTAAAGGCTACCGAAACTCTCGCCGCAGCTGAAAACTGTGAGGACGCAGATATTGTTGTAGTTGCATACGGCTCTACCGCACGTCTTGCAAAGTCCGCAGCAGAAATGGCGCGTAAGGAGGGCGTTAAGGTCGGCGTATTCCGTCCCATAACTCTCTGGCCGTTCCCCGAAAAGGAACTTAACGAGGCGTGCAAAAACGCTAAAAAGGTTCTGACCGTGGAAATGTCTATGGGGCAGATGGTTGACGATGTAAAGCTCGCGCTTAACTGCAAGCTGCCCGTTGAATTCTTCGGAAGAACCGGCGGCGTTGTTCCAAGCCCCGCTGAAATCTGCAAAAAACTCAAGAAAATGGGAGGGAACAACTAATGCCTGAATTTAAAAGACCTCATGCGCTCACTGACGCATATCTGCATTACTGCCCCGGCTGTACCCACGGTATAGTACACCGCCTTGTTGCCGAGGTTATCGATGAAATGGGTATTGAGGGCGATACCGTCGGCGTTTGCCCCGTAGGCTGCTCTGTTATGGCTTACGATTACTTCAACTGCGATATGATGGAGGCTTCCCACGGACGCTCCCCCGCTGTCGCAACAGGTATCAAGCGTGCTAACCCCGATAAATTTGTATTCACTTATCAGGGCGACGGCGACCTTGCCGCTATCGGTACTGCTGAAACTGTTCACGCTGCTACAAGAGGCGAAAACATCACCGTTATCTTTATTAACAACACTACCTACGGAATGACAGGCGGACAGATGGCTCCGACTACTCTTCCCGGACAGGTTACACAGACAACGCCTTACGGACGTGATACTTCCGTTGAAGGTTTCCCCGTAAAAATGTGCGAAATGCTTTCTCAGCTTGACGGCGTTGCGCTCGCTCAGCGCGTAACCGTTATCGACCCGAAGAATATCCGCATCGCAAAGGAAGCTATCAGAAAGGGCTTTGACTTCCAGAAAAACAAGCAGGGCTTCTCCATTATCGAGGTTCTCTCTACCTGCCCGACAAACTGGGGTATGACGCCCGTTCAGGCACTTGACAGACTCCGCAACGAGATGATTCCCTATTACCCGCTCGGAGTATTTAAGGAGGGCGCTGTAAGATGACAAACGAATTTTTACTCGCAGGCTTCGGCGGACAGGGTATCCTTTTCGCAGGCAAGCTTATTGCATACGTTGGCTTATACGCCGGCAAAGAAGTTTCGTGGCTTCCGTCCTACGGTCCTGAAATGCGCGGCGGTACGTGCAACTGCTCAGTTACTGTAAGCGACGACCCTATCGGTTCCCCGCTCATCCTTGAACCCACAGAGCTGCTTGTTATGAACACACCCAGCTTCGACAAGTTCATCAATGCGGTAAAGCCCGGCGGAAAGGCTTTTATCGACAGCACTCTTGTCGAGGGAAAGAGCGAACGCACTGATATCGAGTGCTTCTACATTCCTGCTACAAAGCTTGCAAATGACAACAACCTCAAGGGTATGGCAAATATTATCCTTGCCGGAAAGCTGCTTAAGGAAATCGGTCTTACCGATGAAGCAGTAATTGAAAAGGCAATCAAGAAGGTCATTCCTCCGAAAAAGGCAAACCTTACAGAAGCAAATATGACCGCACTCCGTCTTGGAATGAACAGCTAAAATAATAGCCGTGCAGTACTGAAAAGCGCTGCACGGCTGTAATTTAGATTATAACATTTGGTTCAGGCAGTTATTGCGACAGCTTTTTTAGCTGACTTTCGCTGCTTTTTATAAGACTTAAAAGAGCAGGAGCCTGCTTCGGATAATCATTTTCGATTGTAACAGTCGAAATTTCCGGCGGCTCAGACTCCGATTCAGATATTGCCGACGCGGCATTACCCTCGGCTATTTCCACTCCCGCCTGAGCAATTCGGCAGGCGGCGTCATCACTTATTTCAAACATTGTCTGACTGTTAGATTTATTTGAACGGTATACAATTCGGAAGATTCTATAAACCGAAAAATTAAGCATATTTGTAACGCATACATTAAGTTTTGAATTTGAAATATTTCCAAGCAGACTATATATGACCTCAATGCTGTTCGTTAGCAGCTTCTTAGAAAGCGTGAGCGAAATATCCATACCGAAACGCGCCTTTTCCTGAACATCTGAATCAGGTATGTCGCTTTCAACAATAACGCTTCCCGTACTAAGCGGTGAACGACCGAGAAGATAGTCTGTTGAAACATTATAATAATCGGCAGCTTTAACAAGAAAATCAAGACCGCATTCGCGTTTTCCCTTTTCATAATGAGAAAGGAGTGCCTGCGCAACTCCGAGAGCCGCAGCAGCCTCTTTTTGACTTATATGACGCTCTTTTCTGAGGAGCGATAGTATTCTAGGAAAATCGTTGTTCATGCCGTCCCGCCTTTCTGAGCAATTGCCGCACTGTATATTATATTAAATTTTTTCCGCAAAGTAAATTGACATAATCGACAAATTTTTAGTTTTTTTTTGGATTTTGTACACATATATCTATATTTCTTGGGCAGAAAACCCACATATTTCCAGACGAAAGGAATGAAAAGATGAAAAACTACACCCTATATCTTATTCGCCACGGCATAACGCAGGGCAACCTTGACGGAAAATACATTGGTCTTACCGACCTTCCGCTGTGCGACGAGGGATACTGCGCAATAACACGATATGCGCACGACCGACTCTACCCTGCCGTTCAGAAGGTGTATTCAAGTCCGCTGAAGCGCTGCCTTGAAACCGCAGACATCATCTACCCCGACCGCTACGTAAAACAGATCGACAACATAGCGGAGTGTGACTTCGGCGAGTTTGAAGGAAAAACACAGGAGGAGCTTAAAGACGTTCCCGAATATACCGAATGGCTTAAAGGCGGGTATGAAGCGAAGGCTCCCGGCGGCGAGAGCTTCGGAGATTTTACTCTGCGCTGTCTTGACGGGCTTGAAGAAATCTTTAAGGATATGATGAAGGATCAGGTTACAAAAGCGGCGGTTATAACCCACGGCGGTGTTATTATGAACCTGCTTGCAGGATACGGCTTACCAAAAGGCAAGCCCGCTGATTTCGCACTTAATCAGGGCGAATGTATCCAGATAAATTTAAGCACATTTCTATGGCAGAAAGGACCCGTTTTTGAAATAATCGGACGGATTGTATAATTATGGACATTATCGGACAGCTCTCCGAGGAGCTTAAAATCAGGCAAACACAAATTGAAGCAGCTGTTAAGCTGATCGATGACGGTAACACAATACCCTTTATAGCACGTTACAGAAAGGAGGTAACCGGCGCGCTTGACGACCAACAGCTTCGTGAGCTTTTTGAAAGGCTCACTTACCTCCGCGGACTTGAAAAGCGTAAGGAAGAAGTTACAGCTGCAATCGAAGGACTTGAGCTTATGACGGACGAAATCCGCGAAATGCTCGAAAAGGCGGTTACTCTCGCGGCTGTCGAGGATATTTACCGACCGTTCAAACCCAAAAAGAAAACTCGTGCGGGAATAGCAAAGGAAAAAGGTTTACAGCCGCTAGCCGATTTTATCCTGGAACAGACTCTCGCCGACCCCGAAAAAGAAGCTGAAAAATATGTAAACGAAGAAAAAGGCGTTACAACCGTTGAAGACGCTATCGCAGGAGCCTGTGATATTATTGCAGAAACTATCTCTGACGATACCACGCTCAGGACCCAGCTTGGCTCGTTCTACGACAAGACCGCTCTCATCGTCTCAAAGCAGGCAAAGGAAGATGAGGCCAGCGTTTACGAAAACTATTTTGATTATCGCGAAGCCGCCGCCAAAATCCCAACCCACAGAATTTTGGCAATTGACCGTGGCGAACGCGAAGGCGTGCTTAAAGTTACAGTCGAGGTTGAGGAAGAAGCAGCACTGCGTATAATCGAAAAAACATTTGTGAAAGCGAAAAATTCGTGCGCGAATCTGGTAAAATCCGCTGCGGAGGACGCGTTCAAGCGGCTTATTCACCCATCAATTGAACGCCGCGTGCGAAGCGAGCTTACCGATAAGGCTTGCACGGGAGCTATTCACGTTTTCAGCGACAACCTGCGTCAGCTTCTTATGCAGCCGCCCGTAAAAAATACCGTTACACTCGGACTTGACCCCGCATACAGAACAGGCTGCAAAATCGCGGTGGTTGACGATACGGGAAAGGCTCTTGACACAACGGTTGTCTACCCTACCCCGCCTCAGAACAAAATCCCCGAAGCAAAGGCGAAGCTTAAACAGCTCATCGCAAAGCATCACGTCACGACAATTGCAATCGGAAACGGTACTGCAAGCCACGAAAGCGAATGCTTCGTTGCCGACCTGATAAAGGAACTGCCAACACCTGTAAGCTATATGGTAGTTTCCGAAGCGGGCGCAAGCGTTTACTCGGCAAGCAAGCTGGCAGCTGAGGAATTTCCCGAATATGATGTTTCGCTAAGAAGTGCTGTTTCAATTGCCAGACGTCTGCAGGATCCTCTTGCGGAACTTGTAAAGATTGACCCGAAAGCAATCGGAGTCGGACAATATCAGCATGATATGCCCAAAAATCAACTTTCCGACGCACTCGGCGGCGTTGTTGAAGACTGCGTAAACAGCGTAGGCGCGGATTTGAATACGGCTTCATTCTCACTTTTAAGCTACGTTGCGGGTATCAACTCGACTGTCGCAAAAAATATCGTAGCTTACCGCGAAGAAAACGGTGCGTTCAAGGAGCGAAAAGAACTGCTTAAAGTAAGTAAACTTGGCAAAAAAGCGTATGAGCAGTGCGCAGGCTTCCTGCGCGTACACGGCGGAAAAAATCCCCTCGATAATACCGGTGTTCACCCGGAAAGCTACGACGCAGTTAAAAAGCTGCTGAAGCTTTGCAATATAAGTGAAAATGAAATTTCAGGCGGCTGTGCAGAAATAACCGAAAAAACTATGGCAATCGGAATAAAGAAGGCTGCCGAGGAAATCGGAGTTGGCGTTCCAACGCTTGAGGATATATTAAAAGAACTTGCAAAACCCGGACGCGACCCGCGCGACGAGCTGCCAAAGCCGCTGTTAAGAACAGATATTATGGATATGAACAGTTTAACCGAGGGAATGGAACTTAAAGGAACGGTGCGAAATGTTATCGACTTCGGCGTATTCGTTGACATAGGCGTTCATCAGGACGGACTTGTTCATATTTCCGAGCTGTCCGACAGATTTGTTAAACACCCTCTTGACGTGGTTAAGGTCGGAGATATCGTGAACGTAAAGGTACTTGGCGTTGACCCGAAGAAAAATCGGATTTCACTTACTATGAAAGGACTAAACTGATGACTGAATTCAGACTTGACAAGCAGAAAGAATGTATTAACGAATACGTCAGAATGTGTATTTTCGGACAAAGCAAAGCAAACCGAATCACACTTATCGTGCTTGCGGTCAGCCTTATTCTTCTGACCGTCTTCGGTATTGCCGCGGCAATAATAACGGGCGAATGGGTAATGCTTTTAATAAGCGCACTTGCGGTAATTATGGGCACCGTTTACCCGCTTGTAACACGCGCGCTGCTCAAAAGCATTTCAAAAAAGGCCGGCTCAGCACCGGAAATGTCCGACATCACCGCTGCCGTTTCCGACAACGATATTCTGTTCATCAAAAACGGTGTTCCGATTGGCGGATTTGATTGGAACAAAATATCGGAAATAAATGAGGGAAAAACAGGCTTTTTTCTCCTTACTGACGACGACTCTCTTCTTATTCTCGCCAAAGCCGCTGTTTCTTCCGGAACATACGACGAGGCGGCGCAGGTTATTCGCATAAAGGCAGGCACAGTGAAAAAATGACAAACTTTCAGAGGCTTCTGGATAAAACCCTTGACGAGCTGACAGCCGAAAAAAGGACGCCTACCCTGCTGCTGCATAGCTGCTGTGCGCCTTGCAGCAGTTATGTTCTGGAATACCTTTCGCGCTACTTTCATATCACAATTTTCTACTTCAACCCGAATATAACCGACATAAACGAATATGAAAAGCGTGTTGCCGAGCAAAAACGCCTCATCTCAGAAATGCCGCTTGAAAACCCTGTGCAGTTCATTGAAGGCAAATATGAACCGAAGCGTTTTTTTGATATGGCTAAAGGAATGGAAAATCTTGCGGAGGGCGGCGAACGCTGCTTTAAATGCTACCGCCTTCGCCTTGCTGAGGCCGCTGATACCGCTAAGGCGGGCGGATATGATTTTTTTACAACAACGCTTTCAATCAGCCCGATGAAAAATGCACAAAAGCTTAACGAAATAGGCGGCGAGGAATCACAGCGAGTCGGTATTCCCTATCTTTTCTCAGATTTCAAGAAAAAAGAGGGCTATAAGCGTTCAATTCAGCTCTCAGCACAGTACGGTCTTTACCGTCAAAATTACTGCGGCTGTCCATTCAGCAAGGCACAGGGCAACCACGGTGATGTATTAACTCGTTAAAGTTAATAGTAGTCAAAATCGCTTATTTTTAATTGTTTTTTAGGTAATAATGCCGAATTTTTCAAAAACCGTTCTTTTTTACTGCAAACGATTGAAGAAATCCCAATATTATGTTATAATGTAACTAAGGTGAAACTTCAAATGTATATGGAATTATTGTAAAGGAATGGTTTAATAGATGATTACTTTTGACTACGAAAGATGTGTTGGCTGTAATACCTGCGTTCGCGTCTGTCCTGCGCCTGAGGCGAACTCCGTTTCTGTGCGGTCTGACGGGTCGATTTCAATTGTTGTAAATGAAGACAAGTGTATAAAATGCGGACGATGCACAAAGGTGTGCGATCACTATGCGCGCGGCTATACGGACGATACCGAACAGTTCCTTAAAGACCTGAAGAGCGGCGTTCCGATTATTGTTATTACAGCACCCGCGATTAAAGTTGCGTTTGATGGCACATGGAAGAATGTCCTGGCTAAGCTCCGCGAGCTGGGCGCGTCAAAAATTCTTGACGTAAGCTTTGGCGCGGATATCTGTACATGGGCGCATTTACGCTACCTTGAACAGAATCCCGGAAAAAAGGTTATTTCTCAGCCCTGTGCGGCTATTGTAAATTACGCGCAGAAATATAACCACGCGCTTCTCGACAATATGTCGCCGGTACAAAGTCCTATGGTCTGTACGGCAATCTACGCTAAAAAATATATGGGATTTTCTTCGTACAAAATTGCAGCACTTTCCCCATGCATTGCAAAAAAAGACGAATTTATTCAGACTAATACTATCGACTACAACGTTACATTCGATCATCTCCGCGACCACATTATGCACTTTAACGATGATATTTCCTCACTTCGTGACATTATCGCCAACAATAAAAGCGTGCCGTGTGAATTTGCATTTGACGGAGAAATGGGAATTGTCGGTTCGATTTATCCGCGTCCCGCCGGTCTTAAAACCAACCTTCTTCTTCACAACCCTGACCTTAATATTATAAATTCTGAGGGCGTTGATAAGGTTTACACTGACCTTGATGAATACGCGATTGAAAATGACATCGCACGTCCAGATGTTTTTGATGTACTTTCATGTGAAAGCGGCTGTAACACAGGTCCCGGCATTGGCTCAAACCATAGCCTGTTCCATATTCACAAGATTATGAACACCATCGAAAACCTTAGTATCAAACAGGTGCGCCGCGTTAATCCTATCAACAAGAAGGACGTTCAGTTCCTCGAATTTGACAAAAAGTTAAAACTTAACGATTTTCTGCGTACATACAACGCTGAAAATGTCACCACTCCTCAGCCGTCGCGTGAACAGCTCGAAAAGGTGTTCATTTCTCTCGGAAAAATGACTGAAACAGAACGCAAGTTCAACTGTCACGCCTGCGGTTTTAAAACCTGTCAGGAGATGGCAATTGCAATTTGTAAAGGTGCAAGCACCACTGCGAACTGCGTTCAGTATTCTAAACATATCGCTGCTATACGTCAGGCGCAGATTGAAGAAATAAACAACAGCATACTTAACACGAATAACGAGCTGACTGAGGTCACAAAGACGCTTGTTACGAACATTTCACAAGTTGAAAAACAGGCTGAGCATATCGACGCCCTAAGCGGCACAAGCGCGGAGGGAATTGAATCGCTTATGAACGAGCTGAACAAAATTTCGCGGCTTTGCACTAACATTACAGAAGCTATCGAGGGCATTTCCGAAAGCGTCAGCCAGTACGTTAAAATGAACGATAAAATTTCAGCTATTGCAAAGCAGACAAATATTCTTGCACTTAACGCGTCTGTTGAAGCGGCAAGAGCCGGCGAAGCCGGTAAAGGATTTGCTGTTGTTGCGAACGAGGTAAGAACGCTTGCGGGAAGCTCAGCAGATACCGTTCAGATGTCCGCAACGTATAACAAGCAAGTTACCGAACAGATTGACAGCATTCGGTCTGTTGTCGATAAAATCAACAGCGCTGTTGAATCATTCCGAAAAGTTGGCGATAATCTTAACGGTAACATTTCCGATACGCGAGTTTGCGGAAAGGATATCGGCGCATATATGAACGATGTTTCGTCTGTTGCCGACCATGTTCAGACGCTTATTGAAACGACACAGCAAGTGCTTAATTCTAATAAGTAAACCAAAAAGACTGCCACATTAAGAAGCGGTCGATAAATAAGTATTAGCGTACATACCGAAAGGCTGCGTAGAAATCCTGCACAGCCTTTCTCTTATGTCATAAACCATGCGTCGACAGCAACCGTTAATCCTCGCTTTCGTTTTTTTCGTCTTATATCACTGACAAATTTACGGCATTACAGCAAGCAAAAGCAGTACCGCAATTCGCGATACTGCTCTTTTTGTTTTTCACTAACCACCGCTTGTCTTAAACCATTTGAGTTGAAAACTTTCTAAAGTTACTGCCGCGATCGACAGTCGTTTTATTATTTCCCGAACCTTTCTCTGCCCCACCAATCGGGAACAAGCTCCTTAAGACGAATCGTCCGTTCTGTTTCAAGGTCAAGCAGAATCTCTATTTCCCCGCTGTCCTTATCAAGCTGCATCATATACTCACGGCACGCCCCACACGGCGAACCAACCCTGCCATCAGGCATAACAGCGACAACCTTATCAATCCTGCTCTCCCCGTTAGTAATCATATTCGCAATCGCGTTTCGCTCCGCGCACATTCCGAGCGACGAACACGTGTCAATGCAAACACCAACATAGATATTCCCATTTTTGGTAAGAATTGCCGCAGCAACCCCTCCCGCTTCGATAAACGGCGAAATCGTTCTGCCGTTCTGTACCTTTACTGCCGCTTCATATAACTTTTTCCACATATCTTCTTCTCCCTTAATTTGACCAGATAAATTTCTCGCATATATCCTCGTTTTCTCTCCGTTTATATCATTCGATTCACAGAGAAATTTATAGCCGTATTTTTCGTATAATCCAGCGTGATTAGTTGAAACATATACATTTTCAAAGCCGTCATTCCGTGCCAGTTTTTCAGCATAGTTAAGCAGCTTCCCCGCGCAGCGTCTGCCTCTGTAAGCGGGAAAAGTGTATACCCAGCCGATCCACGGGGTGAGGCTTGTTGGCTGAACATCGTCCTTTTCGGCTAATGTACAAAAACCGACCAAATTGTCCCCATCCGTAATCATCAACAGCCTTAAATTTTCACCGACAAGCTGTTTTAAACGGTCAGCCTTAACCAACTGATACAGATACTTCCCTGCTTCCCAGTCGCAGTTGTTTATTTGTTCAAGCCAGTGTTCCTTATTCTCAGAATTAAAGTAGTCAATAATTTTCATTTATTCTCCTGACATCGCATTAAAAAGGAACGTGATTTCATCAACCAACGTCTTCTATAATTTATACTGCATAAAATTTCCATTATGAACAAAGCCAAAGTCCATATATAATTTAACACCCATATCGGAAGCGGTGATTTGAATAGTTCCGCAGCCGTACTCCCTGGCGTCATTCACAACGCGGGAAAGCAGTTCCTTAGCTATGCCTTTACGCCTGTAATCAGGAGCGGTAAACATACTTGATAAAAGCCCTATTTTTCCGTTTGGGCAGCCGAAATACGGCGGCTTTTCGACGAAAGACATTCCGCTTGTTCCTATTATGTTATTCCCGTCCAACGCCAGCCACGAAACAAACGTGCCGTCCTTCATATGCCGCGTATAATAATCCATCAATGCGGGCTTTAAATCAATATCGTCTTTAGCGCCCTCTTCTCTCAGCTGATTTATTCTCATTTCAATGAATATATCCAGTTCTTTTTCGCTTAGTCTTCTGTATTCCATTTTCAATTTCTCCGATAAGTTACAATTCAGTAATTATTGTTTGCTTTTGACATCAGACACACGCACTCCACATGCCTTGTTCTTGCAAACAAATCCACGCCCTGAACCGTTTTCAACTCGTAGCCGCGTTCGGTAAGGCTTCGGCAGTCGCGCGCCGCCGTAACCGCGTTGCACGACACCATCACTATTCTTTTCGGATCGAACCGCACGATATTTTCAATCGTCCGCTCGTCACAGCCTTTTCGCGCGGGATCGACAATCACCACGTCCGCTTTTATGCCCTCGGCAGCTAATTTATCTGTCATTTCACCCGCGTCGCCGCACAGAAACCGCACATTCTCCGCACCATTAAGCCGTACGTTATCCCGTGCGTTTTCAACCGCGCTTTCGACAATTTCAACGCCGATGACGCTTCTCGCCCTATCTGCCATCGTAATCCCGATAGTTCCCGCGCCGCAGTATAGGTCGATCACGGTTTTCCCGTCAGGCTCGGCAAGCTCCGCCGCTTTTTTGTACAGGATTTCAGCCATAGGCGTGTTCACCTGATAAAACGAGCGCGGAGAAACTGCGAATTTTTTTCCGCACATACTGTCGTAAATCACGGGCGCGCCAAAAAGCACGCGCTCCTCGTCGCCGTAGATCACGTTCGTTTCTTCCTTGTTCACATTCGCGCAAACGCTGGTTATTTCAGGGAATTTTTCCGATAATTCAGCGGCAAGTGCCTTTAATTGAGGAACAGCCCGGCGAACAACAAGAGTTACGCCGATTTCGCCCGAATGATACCCGCGCCGAACACAAATCGAACGCAGAACGCCGCTATGCTCCGCTTCGTTATAAGATGAAATTTTCGCTTTTTTGGCAATTTCCAGTACAGTGCGTCGAATGTCGCCAAAAACAGGCGGTTCTAACCGACAGCTTTCACAGCTCACAACTCGGTGACTTCTTTCCGCAAAAAATCCGCAAACCGTTTCGCCGTTTTCACTTTTACGGACGGGATACTGAGTCTTATTACGATAGCTGTTGATGTCCGAACAGCCGATAATCGGGAGAAATTCAGGGTTCAGCCCGCCTATTCTTGTAAATGCGTCACGGATAAAGCCATCTTTCGCTTTAAGTTCTGATTCGTAGGAAATGTGACGGAAATCGCAGCCGCCACATTTTCCGAAAATGGGACAGTCCACCGAGATTCTGTCAGGAGAGGGCGCGATTATATCTTCAATTTTTCCGTAACAATGGCTTTTATTAGCCTTGACAATACGAACGCGAAGGCTGTCGCCAACGGCGCTCAACGGAACAAATACAACCATTCCGTTTACTCTGCCGATGCCGCAGCCTTCGTTAGTCATTCTTGTTATTTCGAGTTCAACAATTTCGTTTTTCTGCATATTATTCCGCATTCTTTTCAAGTGCCTTGCTCTTAAGGTAAGCGTTTATAAAGCCGTCAATATCGCCGTCCATAACCGACTGAATGTTACCGATTTCAAAGCCCGTTCTATGATCCTTAACCAACGTGTATGGCATAAAAACATAGGAGCGGATCTGCGCGCCCCACGCGATCTGAAGCTGCTCGCCCTTGATGTCGGTGATTTTGTCGAGATGCTCTCTTTCCTTGATTTCAACAAGCTTTGAAACAAGCATTCTCATAGCGTATTCACGGTTCTGGAGCTGGCTTCGCTGAGTCTGGCAGGCGCAGACGATACCTGTGGGTTTATGAATAAGGCGAACAGCCGACGAGGTTTTGTTGACTTTCTGACCGCCCGCTCCGCTGGAACGGTAAACTTCCATTTCGATATCTTCCGGACGAATGTCAACCGTTGTATCCTCGTCAATTTCGGGCATTACTTCAAGGCTGGCAAAACTTGTATGACGTCTGCCGGAAGCGTCGAACGGTGAAACTCGAACGAGGCGATGAACACCGTTTTCAGATTTAAGGAAGCCGTATGCATTGAGCCCCTCGATAAGAATGGAGGCGCTCTTTATTCCCGCTTCTTCACCCTCTAAATAATCGAGCAGAGAAACCTTGAAATTGTGGCGTTCAGCCCAGTGATTGTACATTCTGTACAGCATTTCAACCCAGTCCTGTGCTTCCGTTCCGCCTGCGCCGGCGTGGAAGGTAAGAATTGCGTTCTTGCTGTCGTATTCTCCGGAGAGAAGTGTTACAAGCTTCTGCTCCTCAAGACCGCGCTTTGCATTTTCAGCAAGCTCAGTTATCTCTCCGAGCATAGACTCGTCATCTTCCTCATTTGCAAGCTCAGCCATTGTGAGAACGTCGTCAAAATTCTCCGAAAGCTTTTCAAACTGTGAAACCTTTGCCTTAAGACCGCCCATTTTCTGTAATATCTTCTGTGAATTTTCGCTGTCGTTCCAGAAATCGGGCTGTGCGGACTGCTCCTCCAGCTTCGCGATTTCGGCTTTAAGATTCTCTAAGTCAAGGGCAGCAGCAAGTTCCTTAAGCTGTGGCTTAAGCCCTTCAAATTCGAGCATTATTTCTTCGTATTGCAGCATACAGGTAAATCCTTTCTGTTCGTTTTGTAACACACTCGTTTTATTTCAACATATACAAATATTATAACACATTTAACGGTATTTGTAAATACACGGAAAAGGAAAATTTTATTGTATCGTCGCATAATTATTGATATATGACAAATACACAGCCATTAGATAACTTAACCACTGAAAAACCTTTCCCCCTTTTTCGACATTCGCTCCGATTTCCGATCCCCGCAAA